>JBBQST010000096.1:0-11274 GCA_038213625.1 Thermoflexales bacterium | reverse complement strand
GTGCGGCCGCAGCAACTCGTTGGGCTGGTGTTTGCGCTGGTCGGCCTATGGCTGATCGCGGCGGGCACCGACCAGTCGGCCAACTTGCTGGGGTTTGCGCTGGTGGTGGCCTCGGCGGCGATGTGGGGGGTGGCGAATTTGATCAGCCGGAATGCCATTGTGAAGGCCAAAGGGCCAATTGACCCGCTGTCGTTCATGGTGTGGGCGAGTGTGTTTCCGCCGCTGCCGTCGCTGGCGATTGCAGCCGCGATGAGCGGCACGGGCAGCATCGTGTCGGCGTTTGCGCAGTTGGACTGGGCGGGTGTGGCCGGCATCGCCTTCATCACCTATGGCTCCACGCTATTTGGGTTTGTGATGTGGAACAAGTTGATGGCGCGCTACGGCGCATCCTTCACGGCCCAGTTTGGATTGCTGGTGCCGGTGACGGGCATGACCAGCGCGTGGCTGGTGTTGGGCGAGCCGTTAACACTGATGGAGATTCTGGCCGCCGTCTTCATCATCGTGGGCTTGTCGATTTCGATGTTTGGCGGGCGGCTGGTGAGCGTCGTGAGCAACCGATTGTGGCCGGTGAAGCCTGATCCGGCGGCAGCGGAGATTGGAACCGGGCAATAAGGAGCGACATGGATATAAATATGGATACGCCGAGGGCGAGCCGATTCGTCGATTTGAGCCATACGGTCTACGACGGCCTGGTGACCTACAAAGGGTTGCCGGCACCCAAAATCAGCGACTTTCTCAGCCGTGTCGATTCGCGCAAGAACTATGAGGCCGGCACCGAGTTTCAAATTGGCAGGATCGAAATGGTGACCAACACCGGCACCTACATCGACATGCCGTTTCATCGCTTCGAGACGGGCGCGGACTTGGCGCAGGTGGGGTTGGAGGCGATGACGGATTTGGGGGGCATTGTGATTCGAGCAGATTATCAACAGGGTTTGGCGGTGGATGCCGATGCATTCTTCGGCAAAGACATTCGTGGGCGGGCCGTGCTGGTGCACACCGGCTGGGCCGCGCATTGGGACACTGCGAATTACTACACCGGCCACCCGTTTCTGACTAGCAACGCCGCCGAATATGTGTGGTCGTCGGGTGCGGCGCTGGTCGGCATCGACTCGCACAACATTGACGACACACGCGGCAAGGCGCGGCCGGTGCACACGACGTTACTCGGCGGCAACGTCCTGATTGTGGAGCACCTGTGCAACCTGGAAGCCCTGCCCGACGAGGGGTTCGCCTTTAGCGCGGTGCCACCCAAATTCAAGGGTGCCGGCACCTTCCCTGTGCGAGCCTTTGCAAAACTAAATTCGTAAATTTCTACTTGGACTGAAGTCAGGGATTTTGGACAGAATGTACAGAATTAAACAGAATAAAGAATGAGTTCCATTCTGTTTAATTTTGTACATTCTGTCCAAAATCTCCGATTGGAGATTGATTAAATGGAACCTGTAAACGTTGATATTTCCAGCGTGTATGACCGGCTGATTACGCTGCTGGATGAGCATTCGGCCAGCTATCGACTGGTGGATCATGCGCCGGAAGGCCGCACGGATCTGGTGTCGCAGATGCGCGGCAATGAGCTGTCGCAGGCGGCCAAGTGCATGATCATCATGGTCAAGGTCGGCAAGAAGGAGAAGCACTATGTGCTGGCGGTGTTGCCGGGCGATGCCAAGGTGGACATGGCGGCGGTGAAGGCGCTTTACAAAGGCGACTACACGAACTTCGCCTCGCAGGAGGTGGCCGAGAAGCTGACGGGCACGGTGGCCGGCACGATTTTGCCGTTCTCGTTTAACCCCGAGCTGGAGTTAATCGTCGATCCGTCGTTGCTGGTGAATGAGGAGATCGTGTTCAACGCGGCGCGGCTCGACCGCTCGATGTACCTGCGCGCAAGTGATTACCTGGCCATCGCTAAACCGCGCATTGAGAAGCTGGCGCAGAATGGGGGAAGCAGTGAGCCGAGAGCGATGAGCGGTGAGCCCAGAGCGGCAGGCAATTCCGGCTCTCAGCTCTCAGCTCCCAGCTCAGAGCTCATCGCCTACGGCAAGGGCAAACACATGCCTGCCCAGCTCTACAAGGTGCGCCACTCGCTGGCCCACATCATGGCCGAGGCCGTGCTGGAGCAATTCCCCGAAGCCAAGCCGACGATTGGGCCGCCGGTGGACAACGGCTTCTACTACGACTTCGCGGTGCCGAAGCCGTTCACGCCCGAGGATTTGCAAAAGATCGAAGCGCGCATGAAGGAGATTGTGCAGAAGCACATCGGCTTCGACCGCAAGGAAGTGAGCGCCGACGAAGCCCGCGCGTTGTTCAAGGACAACGCCTTCAAGGTGGAACTGATCGATGGGTTGGCGAAGGGGGCGGATGAGTATGGCGAGAAAACAGAGACGACAGACGATGGACGACAGACGACCGAAGAACCGTCGTCCGTCGTCCATCGTCCATTGTCTCCCGTCATCTCCATCTACACGCAAGACGGCTTCTCCGACCTGTGCCGCGGCCCGCATGTGGGCAACACGAGTGAGATTGACCCTGCGGCGTTCAAGATCAACCAGAGCAGCGGCGCGTATTGGCGCGGTGATGAGAAGAACCCGATGTTGCAGCGCATCTATGGGCTGGCGTTTGAGAAGCCGGCCGAGCTGGAACAATTCCTGGACATGCAGGAGGAGGCCAAGAAACGCGACCACCGCAAGCTGGGCTCCGAGTTGGAGATTTTCATCTTCGACGATGAGGTGGGTCCAGGTCTGCCGCTGTGGCAGCCGAACGGCACGGTCATGATCGAGGAGCTCGAAGCGCTGGCCAAACGCATGGAGAACGAGGCCGGTTACGAGCGGGTGAAGACGCCGCATCTTTCGAAGGAAGACCTGTTCCTGCGCAGCGGCCATCTGCCGTATTACGCCGAGAGCATGTATCCGCCGATGGAGTTGGACGACGGCATCAAGTACTACATGAAGCCGATGAACTGCCCGTTCCACCACAAGCTGTATGCGGCCAAGCCGCGCAGTTACCGCGATCTGCCGGTGCGGCTGGCTGAGTATGGCACATGCTATCGCTTCGAGCAGAGCGGTGAGTTGTTTGGGCTGATGCGCGTGCGCAGCATGCAGATGAACGACGCGCATATCTACTGCACGCCGGAGCAGTTCGAGAGCGAGTTTCTGGCCGTGGTGAATCTGTATCTGCGCTACTTCCAGATCTTCGACATCAAGGATTACCAGATGCGGCTGAGCTTGCACAGCACAGAGGGGCTGGGCAAGAAGTATGTGGACAACCAGGCGTTGTGGTTGCAGACCGAGGCGATGGTGCGGCGGGCCATGATCAATGGCAAGGTGCCGTTTGTCGAGCGGGCCAACGAGGCCGCGTTCTATGGCCCCAAGATCGATGTGCAGATTTCCAGCGCGATTGGGCGCGAGTTTACATTGGCCACAAACCAGGTGGACTTTGCGGTGCCGCCGCGCTTCGGCCTGGTCTACAAGGACAAGGATGGCGAGGAGAAGACGCCGCTGTGTTTGCATCGCGCGCCGCTGAGCACGCATGAGCGGCTGATCGGATTTCTCATCGAGCACTTCGCCGGCAACTTCCCGTTGTGGCTGGCGCCGCAGCAGGCTGCCATCATCCCTATCGCCGACCGGCATGTGGAAGGGGCGAAGCAGGTGCAAAAGCGATTGATGGCCGCTGGTATTAGGGCCAAGGTGGACGATGGTCCCGACCGGATGCAGAACAAGATTCGCAAGGCGCAACTGATGAAGGTGCCCTACATGCTGGTGATCGGCGACAAGGAGCAGGAGGCCGACAGCGTGGCCGTGCGGCTGCGCAGCGGCGAAGACCTGAAGGCCATGACGGTTGAGGCATTCATGGCGCGGGCGTTGCCGTTGATCAAGGATTATGCGCTGACGTTGTAGCCGTGATGAGATGGAGTCCACCTCCGAGGTGGACTCCATCTCATCGCAAAATAGAGGGGACGCCGCCAGTATTCGTATTCTTGACATTACTAAGCATCTGGTTCGACATGGCAACCTGCTGTGGTCGAACGAGACAGCGTTTAGGATGCGTTAATATGCAGCTATGACCACTCAACTCAAAAACCAAATTCTGATCGTGCTTGATAGTTTGCCAGATCAACTGGCAGCTCAGGTCTTGGACTTTGCGTGGTACATCAAGGAACGCTATGCGCTTAACTTGCCACCTCAACAGGCCGAAGCCAATGTCGAAAGCCAACAGACGGAGCGCATAATCCCGGCTGGCAATGAAGATATTTGGGACACACTGGCAGGTTTGACCGGCGTGGTTGAGGCACCAGCTGACTGGGCACTTGAGCATGATCACTATCTGTACGGCACGCCCAAGCAATCAGAGAAACAGCAGCAATGAGTAATCGCTTTTTTCTAGATACAGCTTTTGTGCAGGCGCTACTAAACAAGCGCGACCAATATCATGCACCGGCACGCGCATTTTTGCCGCGCTTGCAGTCCGCTGCTGAAGTTTGGGTTACAGAAGCAATATTGATTGAGGTTGGGAATGCATTGAGCGCGCTGGATCGCTCGGCTGCAACCCGATTTATCACAAAATGTTATCAGTCTGCCAATATGCGTGTTGTCACTGTAGATACGGCTTTGTTGCTTCGTGCCTTGCATCTGTACGGCGAACGAAACGACAAAGACTGGGGACTTGTGGACTGCATTTCATTTGTCGTGATGAAAGATCATGAGTTGACTGATGCTGTGACTATTGACCGTCATTTTGTACAAGCAGGGTTCAATGCTCTGTTGATCTAAAGAATCAGCATGTCCAACAAAATTCCTGTGGCCATCATCGGCGCAACCGGCGCAGTCGGCCAACGCTTTATTCAGCTCCTTACGAACCACCCCACATTCGAGATCGTCGGCCTCGGTGCCAGCGACCGCAGCGAGGGCAAACGCTATGTTGATGCCGCCCATTGGATTCTCGATACCGAGATTCCAACTGATGTGCGCAATACCGTGCTGATCGGCAGCAACGCCGAGGCTATGTCGAAGCTGGCCACGCCGCCGCGCTTCGTGTTCAGCGCGCTGCCCAACGATCTGGCCAGGGACATCGAGCCGGCGTTTGCCCAGGCCGGCATGGTCGTGTTCAGCAACGCCTCGTATTACCGCATGGGGACGGATATTCCACTCGTCATTCCTGAGGTGAACTGGCAGCACTTGAATCTCATCAAAGCCCAGCGTGAGCAACGCGGCTGGAGCGGCGGCATCGTGTGCAACACCAACTGCACCGTGAGTGGGCCGGCCATGAGCCTGCGCCCGTTGCACGAAGCATTTGGCATCCAGCGCGTGTTCACGGTCAGCATGCAAGCGATTAGTGGCGCTGGCTATCCAGGCGTGCCCTCGCTCGACATCTACGACAACGTGGTGCCGTTCATCAAGAACGAGGAAGAGAAAGTCGAGCAGGAAGCCCAAAAGTTGCTGGGTAAATTAGGCGCAAGCAGCATCGAGGCGGCCACGTTCCCCGTCAGCGCGCACTGCAACCGCGTGGCCGTGATCGACGGCCACATTGTGACGATGAGTGTCGAGCTGGCCACCAAGGCCACGGCCGAAGATGCGGCGCGGGTCATGCGCGACTTTCGCTGCACCATGTCGGCGGGGCTGCCGATGGCCCCCGAGCAACCCCTCATCGTGCGCGATGAGCCCGACCGGCCGCAACCCCGCAAAGACCGGCTGAGTGGCGTGGGCCGTGCGGCGGGTATGCCCACCCTGGTGGGCCGCGTGCGCCCCGAGCCGTTGTTTGGCGACTACGGCGTCAAGTTCATCACCCTGGCCCACAACACCATTCGCGGCGCGGCCGGCGGCAGCATCTTGAATGCCGAGGTGTTTGTGAAGATGGGGTTGTAGATTCAGAAGAAGTCAGACATCTCCGAGATGTCTGACTTCTCACTCCACTTTCGTCTGAGGTGCTTGCTCTTTCGCCGGCCCAAAAATCATTCGCGCGCTGCGGTCGTAGGTGAAGTAGTTGTAGACCCAGTTCACGAACACCTGCACGCGGTTGCGAAAGCCGATCAGTGAGATGAGATGCAACCCCACCCACATCAGCCAGGCTAGCAAGCCGTGAAATTTGGCACCGGATGGAAACTGGGCCACAGCCGCGTTTCGGCCAATCGTGGCCATGAAGCCTGGGTCCTTGTAGGCAAACGGTTGAGTGGGCTCGCCGCGCAGCAGATGCCCAATTTGCTCGGCCGCGTGTTGGCCCGACTGCATCGCCCCTTGCGCCAACTGCGGATAAATGTTGCCGGCCGTGTCTTTGCCCGCCGCCATATCGCCGATCACAAACGCATCGGGGTGATTGGGAATGCTGAGGTCATCGTTCACGACGACTCGGCCCCCACGGGTAAGTTCCACACCCAGCGCTTGCGCCAACGGGCTGGTCTTGACGCCAGCCGCCCAGATCACCATTTGAGTGGCAATCACTTCGCCGCTTTTCAAATGCACGGCCTCCGGCGTCACCTTCACCACGGCCTGTTGAAAGCGCACATCCACGCCGCGCTTGTGTAGCTCCTGGATGGCGTTGGCTTGCAGGCCGGCGTCGAACATGGGCAACAGCTTGTCCATCGCCTCCAGCAGAATCACTTTGGCGCTGGCGACTTCGAGCCGCGGAAAATCTTTGCGCAACACCATGTGAAACAGCTCGGACAGCGCGCCGGCCATCTCCACGCCGGTGGGGCCGCCGCCCACCACCACAAACGTCAACGCACCTTGGTTGATCAGGTCGGGGTCGGCATCGGCGCGCTCAAACTGCCGGATCACCTGGCTGCGAATGGCCACGGCATCATCCAGATTCTTCAACGAATAGGCGTGTTGGCGGATGCCCTCGATGCCGAAATCGTTGGTCACGGTGCCGGCGGCAAACACCACATAGTCAAACGGCACATCGCCGTTTTGCTGGGTGTGCAATTGCTTCAAGCTCCAATCCACGCCCATGATCGTAGCCAGCCGAAAGCGCACATTGTCCTGTTCGTGAAAAAGGCCACGAATGGAGTGGGCAATCTCCTCCGGCTCCAAGGCCGCCGTGGCCACCTGATACAGCAACGGCTGGAACATGTTGTAGTTGCTGGAGTCGATTAACGTGATTTCGACCGGTAATTTGCACAAATGCTCGACCACGCGCAAGCCGCCAAAGCCTGCGCCGACTACGGCAACCCTTCGCTTTTCACTTTCCATTCCCATCTCCAAATTATTATTGTGAATTTCTTCACAACTATATAAATCAGAATTTGAATGTCAATAGATTTTGGCTGATTCACATGTCCAATTTGCGCTGAATGCCACATTTGCGCATCGGCGCGGTTAGGCGGTCAGAGCATTCACATCAAAGGCAGACCTGGGCGCGATGTAGTCCGTGTCCATCTGAGCGAGCTGGAGCTTGCCGCTGATGTCGTCGTTGACGGCCTGCCAGTAGGTGTAGCTCTCCAACACCCAGATGCCACTCTCGCGGGTGCCATTGCCGCTGCCTTTGACGCCGCCAAACGGCAGGTGCGCCTCTGCGCCGGTGGTGCTGTTGTTGATGCTGGTCATGCCGGCCTGGATGTTGTGCTTGAATGCATACGCCCACTCGCGATGGTTGGTGTAGATGGCGCTGCTCAGGCCGTAATCTACGCGGTTCGCCACACCAATCGCCTCATCAATGCCGTTGACTTTCACCAGATTAATCGTCGGCCCAAATGTCTCCTGCTGAAAGAGTTGCATGGCCGGTCTGGCCTCCCAGATCGTCGGCCAGCCATACAGGCCAGCCTCGGGATCGCCCACAAAGCCTTTGGGTTTGTTCGTTTTGGTGATGCGGCCCTTGCCATACAGCAGCTTCGCGCCGTCTGTTTTGCCAATCTCGTAGTGGCGTTCCCAGGCGGCAAAAAAGCGCTCGTTGATGAACGGCCCATACAGCACATCGGGATGCAAATTTGGATCGCCGATCTTGATGGCTTTGGCCGCGGCCACGAAGCGCTGTTTGAACTCGGCATACACCGGCGCATCGATGATGAGGTTGCCGGCGCTGGTGCAACGCTGCCCGCCCGTGCCAAAGCTGGCCCACAGCGCGCCGCTCACCGCGTTGTCCAGATCCGCATCGCGCATGACCACCAATGGATTCTTGCCACCCAATTCGAGCGTGGGCGAAATGAGGTTGCGGCCAGCCACCTCGCCAATGTGCCGACCCACGGCGGTGCTGCCCGTGAAGGCAAATTTGTTGAGCCGGCGCTCGTCCATCATGTCGACCAGCCACTGGCCGGCGTTGCCTTTACCGCCGCCAAACACCACATTCAGCACGCCGGCCGGCAACCCCGCCTCCTCAATCAATTTGGCAAAGGCGTATGAACTGACCGCGCAATCCTCACTGGGTTTCCACACAATCGTGTTGCCTGTTAACAGGGCCGGAATAATTTTCCAGCTCGGCACCGCAATGGGAAAGTTGCCAGCCGTGACCATGCCAACCACGCCCAGCGGCCGGCGATAGGTGAACAGTTCCTTGCGCTGCATCTCGCTCGGCACGGTCTGGCCATACAGGCGCCGGCCCTCGCTCTGGAAGAAGTGGCAGGTGTCGATGGCCTCCTGCACGTCGCCACGCGCCTCCTTCAGCGTCTTGCCCATCTCGCGCGTCACCAGCCGGCTCAGGTGCTCCTTCTCGCGCAATAGGGCCGCGCCGATGTTGCCGATGACCTCGCCACGCACGGGAGCCGGCGTGTTGCGCCATTTGTCGAAGGCGTTACGCGCGGCCACACACGCTTCTCGCACCTGGTCTTTGCTGGCTTCGGAGAACTCGCCCAGCACATCGCTCAGGTTGGATGAGTTGCGCGAGAGAAAGTGGGTCGGGCTATCGACGGGTTGGCCGTTGATGAGGTGGTGGAATCGCTGGGTCATGCATCAGAGTGTAATCAACGTCGTTATTCCAAGCCTGTGTCCAGAATGAGCACGAAACAAAAATGCGAGGAATCCCTGTCGCTGAACTCGGCCGATGTCAAAATCGGCTGGCCGAGTTCTAACGCTCTCGCATGAGGCATGTGGATTTCTCGCGGGTTGGTCGGCAATGCTCCATAGGCAATCGCTGCTCATGAACAAGAAATTTTCGCAACATGATTTGGCAATCGACCTTGAAGCTGTCCCTGATGCAGAACCCACCCCCAACCCCTCCCCGCAGCGGGGAGGGGCTAGGGGTGGGGTTTGGCCGCGTCAAAGCTGGCGGTAGCCTTCTAAAGTCTCCTGTTCATGTCGCCTGGCTTTGCCGTCCCCGGCTATCGGGAACTCGGAATGACAATTGCATGAGTTGAGAAATCCCCCAATTTTCCTGATTCGGTCAAAAGGAGGTTACACGCTTAAGCCTATCCATTTACACTTTTGAAACAGTCGGTTGATGTTTGGAAACCGACGGGCAATCGCTAATAATCCCTAATTAGGTTGCTCCAGCTTCATATCGCAACAAGGCTTCATCATCCATGAACTCCAGTATTCCTCCAAAATCATCTCCAACCAGGATTAATCTGCAACGTCGAGCCTTTCTTCAGCATTCGCTGCGCAATCTAGCCGGCTTCTCACTCGCTTCTGCGCTGGGGTTGAGCGGCTGCAGCAATAACGCCGTAGTCCCTCGGCCTTCAGCGCCAATTCCATTGCCGTGGGATGCACTGGCTAGCGCCTTACAAGGCAAGCTGCTTCGCCCCGGCCAGCCCAACTTCGATTCGGCCTCAGCACCCTGGAATTTGCGCTACGCCGGCACCAAGCCCGCTGCGGTGGCACGCTGTCTGTCTGTTGAGGATGTGCGCGCTTCGCTGCTATGGGCCACAAATCATGGCGTGCCGTTGGTGGCGCGTTCCGGCGGCCACTCCTATGCTGGCTATTCCCTGACCAAGGGCTTGATGATCGATGTGTCGCAAATGCGCGCCCTGTCGCTGGACGCCAACACCGGGTTGGTGAAGGTGGCTGGCGGCACGCGCAATGCCACGGTCTATGAGGCGCTGCGTGCGCCGAGCCTGGCGGTGACGCACGGCCGCTGCCGGCAGGTGGGCGTGGCTGGCCTAGCCCTCGGCGGTGGCATCGGTTTCAATATGCGCGCGCGTGGATTGACCTGCGACCAACTGGTCGAAACCGAGGTTGTGCTGGCATCGGGCGATATTTTGACGTGCAACGAGACGCAGAACAGCGACCTGTTTTGGGCCTGTCGCGGGGCCGGCGGCGGCAACTTTGGCATTCACACCGCCTTCACCTTCCAGACCTTTCCCGTCAGCACAGTGACGGTGTATCGCCTGGCCTGGCAAGCCAAAACGCGCGAGGTGCTGGAGAAACTAATCGACGTGTTGCTGGCCGCGCCCGACAAACTCGGCTGCAAGGTCTCGGTGGACGCCCGGCCCGGCAAGCCGCTGGCGGTGGTGCTGCTGGGCCAATTGGTGGGAACGCCGGACGAACTTAATGCGATTTTGGCCGAGGTGACAACCCAATTCAGCCCGATCAGCAGCGACATCAAAACCGTCAATTATTGGGACGGCCAGGAATATTTGTCTGAAGACGGCGACCCCGAATACTCGCACGAGCGCTCACGCTATGTCTTTGGCAACTTGAGCGCCGCTGCGCTGGACGCGATTTTCGATCACATGGGCCGATGGCCCGGCACCAGCGTAGGTGCGACTTGGAAGTTCTTCCTGATGGGTGGGGCCGTGGCTGCCAGGGCCGATGACGCCACCGCCTACAACCATCGCAAGGCCACCATGCTCAGCAGCATCGACTTAGAGTGGTCGCCGGCTGATTCCCCCGGCTTGATGCTCAAAAACCAGGCCTGGCTCAGCGCGTTTCACGAAGCGATGCGGCCACATACCTCCGAGCAGTCTTACCAAAACTTCATCGATGACTCGCAGCGCGATTTTCTGCGAAGCTATTACGGCAGCAACCTTGAGCGCCTGGTGCAGATCAAACGGCACTACGACCCCACCAACGTGTTTCGCTATCGGCAGAGCATTCCGACGGCGCTGTAGACACGCATACATTCACACTCCTCCATATCCGTATTCATTTGTCGCCGCAGAATTTGACGTAGTTACTCATTGTAACTACAATTCAATAGTGAGAACGGCGAAACGCGTTACATGACGCTTGGCTTATTGAACTGATATTACGCAGTGCAGTCTGGTTGTGCGGCGTAGGGGCGGGTCTCAGACCCGCCTCATAGGCACCAAATTAAGGAATAATGCGTGCGAGAACCCAGCAAAACGCTTTAATTGAGTGTGGCCTCAGAGACCCCCGACCCCTAAAGGGGAGTCGCTGATGAAGTGTTCGACTC
>JBBQST010000095.1:0-11360 GCA_038213625.1 Thermoflexales bacterium | reverse complement strand
GCGTTGCAGAACGCCAGCTCGATCGCGAGCATGATCCTGACGACCGAAGCCCTGGTGACCGATATCCCAGAGCCGAAGTCAGCCCCGTCTGGCCCTCCCGGCGGCGGCATGGGCGGCGACTTCTAGTCTTCGCTTTCACCGCTTGTTTAGCAGAGGCGCGGCACCGAACCTGGTTCGGGCCGCGCCTCTGCTGCTTTTTCCGCACGGTGGCAGGCCCAAGCGCAAGCCCCTTTGGGTGGGTCATCCATCGCATGCCATCTCGCAAGCTGCTCTAGATTATTCAGCCGTTCCTGACTGCCACATACAATCGGCCTCATGAGATCTGCCACACCACCCGTGCAAACTCGACCCGCTTCACCCGGCCAACCGGCTGGCATGGGTTTCTGGGTCGGCGTCATCGCCACCATCCTGGCGTTGGGTATCGCGGTGACCCTGAGCATCGGGCTGCTGGCGTTGAGCTATGCCCGTGCCACAGCCCCTGAAGCTGCGGCCACCACCGTGTCCGTGCCGCTGGATGCAGCGCCGACACCGGCTCCCACAGTCCCGCAACCTGGGGTGCCGACCGAGCCGTCGGTCACGGATCGATTGCGCGACAATCCCAGCGGCGCACTTTCACGAGGCGCGGCTTTTCTGGTGATGTTGCTGTTAATCTTTTTTGTAGGTCAATGGGGGTTGCGCTCCACGGAACACCCCGGCGCGCTCGGTGTGGCCATCGGGTGCGGTTGGGGCTTTGCTATTTTGGCCGCGCTGTTGGGCCTGGGTGCCGCGCTGCGTTTCACGCTCACGCTCAACACATCGATTCTGGAATATGTCAGCTACGGCGTGCTAATTGGGCTGAATCTGACCCTGGCCGTGGTGCTGTCAATCGTGGGTCGGCTGGGGTCGGTCTGTCGCAGCTTTGCGATCCTGATGGCAATCGTGGCCACAGCCCAACTGTTGCTCACCCTGTTTGGCTCGGGGCTGCGCTTCGATCTGCACTTTCTGGCCAACTTTGTCTACCTGCTGATGTTGATGGTCTCGGTCGCGGCATTGCTGTATATCACGGGCCTCCTCGAACAGTTGTATCCGCCGGTGAATCCGGCTTGACGTCGGCGGGCAAGCTTTCATCGAACGAAGAGGGCAGCGCGGCCAGCCCACCTGGCAAACGCGCATCCAGTGCGCTGGCGATATCGCCGAGGCCGAGCGAGTGCCCATCATCGGTGCGCCCCGCCAGCATGTCTCGAACACGGATCCAGCGATCGAACGGACCCAGGTGCAGGCTTGGGCCGGCCCAGTGTAGATGAAACACAAAGAACGTGTAGCTGGTCAGCACGCCGTAGGTCGAGGATAGGCTTTGCAGTGCGATGGGCGTTTCGAACGCGGGCCGCAGGATAATCTTGTCGGCCGATAAAGGGTGCGGTTGGGACACGCCAATCTCCTCCTGCAATTCCCGCCATGCCGTAGCTTCGGCCTGCTCGCCCGGTTCCAGTCGTCCCCCGATCAGTTGAAATTGATTCGCTGCTGCATCGAACTGGTGCAACAGGCACGTGTCTCCAGCCACATGTTGGACGATCAACAGCAACACGGCCGCCTGTTCTCGCGCAGGTTCGGCCAGGGTGTTGGTGCGCTGGGCCGCGTCCAGACGTTGTTGCTCCAACAGCCGCATCAAGTCCGGCGTCACGCGCCAGCCTTCACCGGCCTCCAATGCCAGTTGCAAACTGCGCGAAAAGTAAGTGCTGAGTTGAGCCCGGGTTTGGGTGGTAGCGCCTTCGGCCGTCTCCTGCCATCGCAATCCGTTCACCGCGTCGAGCAAGGCAAATGCTGCGGTGAGGGCCAGACTGGCGACTGCTTCAGTGGCGCCGGTCTGGTCCATTAATTTGCCGAGGAGATATTCAGATGTTTGGGCGGGTTGCCGATGGGTGGGGATGAGCGACAGCGCGCTAGCGATGATGTGGCGGGGTGGGAGCATTGAAGTGGGCATGCAGTTTATTCCATCAGGCTATAGGGCTCATCATCGTCGTCATTTTTGGGGGGCTTGGGCGGGTTTGATTTTGGGTCTACCGGGCGAGAGGTGCCAATGACGATGGGGCCAGTGGCCGGTGGGGGCGTGGCCGCGTCTGTCAATTGCTTCTGCGCGGGATCAATCTCATCATACGGCTCCGGCATATCGCTGATATTGAGCGTCGGCGCGGCACCGGACATGTGTCTAAGCGATTCGATGGCCTCGGCCCGCAACACGCGCGCCTGATCGGCCGGATTCAACTGGTTCAACATCATCGCATTGATCAGCCGCTCGGCCGAGAGCTCGATGCGCTGGCGCACCGAATCCGGCGGCACAATCTCCATGATGGCGCAGCGGTCGGCGTAGATCGTCAGCCCATACATCGCCAGCAGCGGCTTCAAATGCTCGCGCCACTGTGCCTCAATGACATGCCACATGTGACCCTTGCTGCATACCACGATGGCGGGGTAGGCCGAGACCACTTCCTGCAGGGCACGGCGGGTTTGATCGCGCACAATCTCCTGGCGCTCCACCACAAATTGAAACCGCTTGGACATGCCGGATTGTTTGCTGATGTCGAGTGATTGCGGGTCGAACATGTACTCGACGCGGGTTTCGATGCGCACCAGCAGGCCGTCGTGCGTTTGAATATTCTCCGAGAAGAACTTGAAGGCATCGGGGGTGGCATCGATGATGTAGGCCACCTTCTCGACCATGGGCACGATGCGGCACTCTTTGGGGCCACGCTCCAGCCGGTGAAACTTGCCCTGCCGCAGAATGACGGCGATGTCCTTGCCGCCTAGTGGAATAATGCCCAATCGCTTTCTCACATCGTCCATGATATTTACTCCTGGAAGCGATAGCCGCCCTTGGCCTGTTGCGCAATATACGTGCGCGCCGGTGTGTTGATCTTGCCCATCAAATCGTCCATATAGCGCTGCACGCGCACATCCGGCGGCCCACCATATTTCATCGGCCCGGCCTGTTGTTGCAGCAGGTTGAATATCGTCGGCTTGCTGAGATCGGCATTGCGCTGTGCATACAGTTCCGCAAATATGACATATTCAAGTGGGTCGAGCCGGACATCCCGGCCGTCAATTCGCACCATGCGGCTGATGCCGTCCATCAGGATGATGGGTCTGGTGTTGGATGCGTTATTTGTGGCAGGCACTGGTGTGTTCGCAGGGCCGGCCGTTGCGGCGGCGCGGCGTGCCACAAAATAGGTAAACAGCGGCGAGGTGAACTCGTAGCCGGCCAGGGCCATCATGACCAACCCCTTATTTTCCAGGCGTTTGAACACACCAACATTGGAAGCCCCAGCCTCTTTGGGTTGCTGGGCTAGCGCCATAAGCGCGGCATGTTCCTGTTTGTCCAGGCTGTCCCAGATGATCTAGCAATCGCTGCGCACATCGGGCCGTTGCTGGGCTTGCTGCAACCCATTAGATGAGAGCAAATCCAGGTTGCCCTTTTCGACCGCGCCGTAGAGCGTTTTCATCAGCCCGGCATGACCCCCCGCCCACGCCACCAGCCGCTGGATTTCGGCCGGACCCAATGGGCGTGTCCCTTGCAGCAAAAGCCGTTTGATGAAAATGTCGATATCGACGCCTTCAAACCGGCCCACCGCAAACACTTGCTTGGCAATCAGGTCGAGCAGGTCTTCGTAATCGCGCCGCTCCCTGCTGGCCGTGCTCAACACAAACGCGGCCTCGCGCCGCAGCATCGTGATGTAGGTCAGCCGACCTTTATAGTCATCGCGAATGGCGCGCAGGCTGTTTAAGAGCGCGGGTGGGGTGGATTCGAGCTGCTTGTCGAAGTCGTCCAGCACAAAGAACAGGTGTGTAATCCCACCCTTGAAACAGCGCGCAACGGCCTCCTGCAAATACACCCGCACGCGGTCCGGCGAGGCCGTCTCGGTGCTGCGCTCCCACATCTGGGTCAGGTCGGCCCGCAACGGCACCGCTCGCGCCAGTGCATCCTCCGCTGTCGATGCCTTCATCATCGCTTCGAGAAATAGTCGGTAAAAGCCGGCCGCATCGCCACTGGTGTTGTTCAGAAAATCGACCAGCACACCCAACACACCCTCGGCATCGGGCGTTTGGCCGTGCAGGCAATGGGCGCGCGCCTCGGCCCAGGCCAGTTGGCGGGCTACATTGGATTTGCCGGAGCTGCCCACCCCCAGCACGGTGCAGGACTCGCCGCGCAGCACGTGCCGCAAGATGCGCGTGCAAATTTCGGTGCGGTATTCGGGTGGATTTACATTCTTGGCCATCTGCTGATTCTGTATGTATTTTGCCTAAAAATCCCGATCAATGCCAGATCAATGATTGACACAAACCTTACATTTAGACTGCATTTGATATTCAGATTTTCACCACGAAGACGCGAAGAGGATCACAAAGCGATTTCAAAAACCTTGGTGACTTTGTGTCTTTGTGGTGAAACTCTGCGAGCCTCGCCTGATATCTTAATCCGCCCCGGCCAGTCTCTGCACCTTCTCAAACAACTGCGCCGCGGCAATGAGCGCGAACCAGCGGCGCTGCACCGGCTCGGCATCGTGTTTGCCGGCCACGCGCAATGCCTCATACATCAGCGCATGATAGTAGGCCTGCGGTGAATCGTCGCCGTTCATGCGCTGGGCCGATTGGCGCAGCGGGCGTATGGCCGCGATGATCTTGCGCGTTTCAGCCTGATTGCGTGGGTCGGTGCGCAGGACTTGCAATGCCTCGACGGGAATATCCGCCAGGCCGCTCAACGGCGTCAACAGGTCGATCAGTTGGGCGTGTGCGTCGAAGTCGTCGTTCACCTCCATCAGCGTGAACAACAAATTGGCCTCGAACTCCACGTGGTCCACCAGAATGTAGTGGTCGTTCCTGAACGACTCGTAGTCGATAAACCAGCACGACAGATGCGCTTGGTCTACATCGACCAGGACGTTGCCCGCGTGCATGTCGCCGTGGCGCAGGGCAGTTTCCACCTCCTGATCATCGCCGGGGTAATGTTGATCGATCAATACGGCCTGAGTTGGATTGGGCCAGCGCTGACCTTTGAGCACGAGATCATCGTCCTGGAACAGCCGGCGCAACGGTGCCGGCGCATTCTCGGGGGCTAGATCGGTGCGGATGGCGTGCAGGCGCTTGGGAGTATTCACGCGTTCGCGGCCGTAGTCGCTGAGTTTGATGACGGTGGGATTGATGCGCCGGGTGTGCACCGGCCGTAGCGCTCGCTCATACAGGTAGCGGGTGATGTTCTCGATCTTTTGCAGGCTGATCTCGTCACCGGCCGATTCGGCAAAAAACTGGGCGTAGGTTTTGGTGTCGGTGTAGGCAAAATACGGCACCACATATACCTGGCCGTGAAAGTGCACCGTGCGCACATAGCGCCGCTCGCGCAGGCCGTAGCCGCCAACGATGTTTTTGTATTCAGCAAACCGGCTGTGGTCATCGGCAAACGGAGCCACCTTGAAGATCACATCGGCCTGGGTCTCGTGGGTGGCCGAGGTGGGCCGCACCCACATCACCACCGAGTTTGCACCCGAGTACAGCACGGCCTGAATGATGATGTGAGAGGCGCGTATCGTCGCATCCTGAGAGGCATCCCACTCACAAAAAGCCTTTTTGGCCAGGTACTCGATCTCGGCCCCCAGCGTCGCGGCATCCTCTTCCGGCAGCATGTGCACCAGTTTGCCGGCCACACTCTCCCAGTTAATGTGCCGCTCGCGAAACTCGAAGGCGGCTTCCAGGTTGTAGTGCTTGCTGGCGTGCCGGTCCAGCGTGTCATTCACCTGCTTGCGGTTGCCCAGCTCATCATCTTTGCTCACGATTTTGAGCCGGCGGTCTTCATACTGGCGCAGCGCTTCCTGCACGCGGCTCTCGTTCTGGCCGCTCATCAGAATAAATGGCACGTGTGGAAATTCGCGCAGCAACGACATGCCCATCGGGCTGCGATTGCGCTCGTCGAGATAGAGATCAACAAAGGCCAGATACACATGCCGGTAAAGCAGGATGCGCCGGGCGTCTTCGGCCGACGAAACCTGTACCACCTCATATTGATCGGCCTGCAAGTAGCGCGCGACTTGATCACGCTCATCGGCGTCATCGTCGGCAATCAGCACCATTGGTTTGATGGGTGGCATGTGGGTTCAGGCAGAGATGCAGGGTGAATCTTAGTTCAGTTGGTGCTTTATGTCTTTGGCACGATCACTTTAATCACGGTGTCGGGTGCATCTGGCGCGGGCAGCAACAGTTTGCCGCCCAGCAGCACCCGCACCTGGCCGCGCGCAATCCAGATGCCGTGGCCAGAACGATTCGGCCGTTCCACCGGGTTGTCGCTGGTGAGCGCTTGCAACACATGCTTTGGAACCGGGGTGGGGTTGTAGATGCTGATCTCGTAGGCATCGACTTTGCGCGGCTCAACCTGATCCGCATCCGGTGTCAGGTTCGCCTCAGTACGCGGCGAGACCACCAGCACGATTCGGCCGTGTTCGTTGTCGGCCTCGGCCTCCTGCGCGTTGGTCAACAGCTCGCGCAAAATCCAGTCCAGCAAAATAGGCCGGGTGGTCAGGGTGTCGCTGTCCTGAATGGCAGGTTTGTATTCGCACGAAATGCCGTCGCGGCTGTGCAACAAATTCCAGTTCTGCACCAGTTCGTCCAGCCAGATCTTCAGTGGAATCGTTTCGGTATCGTAAAACTTGCTGTTGAAGCGCAAACGCTCAAGCGCCTCATCGCTGACGCTCTCGATGCGCTCCAGACGCTCACGCACATCGGCCAGCATTGTGTCGGACGGCTCATCCAGCGCTTCCAATGCGTGTCGGGCAAAGTTGCGCATCTTGCGAATGCGCTTGTTCCACTGGTGGGCGTATTCGTTTTCAATCAGCGCATAGTCCTGGATTTTCAGGCTGGTTGCCACTTCCTCTCGCAACACCTCGCGCTCTTGCAGCTTCACCAGTTCGGCCGCCGCACTGTTTAGCAACTCCACCCAGCGCATGGCATGGACCATGCGCTGCTCGGCAAAACGCATCTCCTCATCAAACGCCGCCGTTGACCACAGCACGGCTCCAAACTCGCGCTGGTCCTTGATGAGTGGAAAGATGTGCCAGCCCATGACCGCGTCGGCGTAGGGCCGTTGGGCAATCTCGTGGGTCAGGGCTTCGTTGCGGCGCTCGGTGTAAGCATGATGCAGCGCGCGGCTGACCTCGGGTGTGGCCGGCACAGGCACATCATTTCCGTTGGCGGTCACACGAAAATATTCGCCATAGTCGCCCTCGGAGTTTGAGCGGTAGGCATAGAAGCGATACACCTGCGCGGCCGAATCGTGGTTGAGCCAGACTTGCAGCGCGCGCTCCAGCCGGCTCCACGCCACGCCGGGCAGCTCGGCTGTGCGAATCCAATCGGCCACCAACTCGATGAGCGTGGGCAGCGCCTGAGCCCCAAAGCGGCGGTAGCGCCGGACATGCACCAGCGCCTCCTCGAACTTTTGCTTGCGGCGCAAGCTGCGCGAGAGCCGGCTGGGCCGCTGCAAAAACTCTCGCAACATGAACACTTCGGTCAGGTAGCTGCGCCATTGCCACACCCCGTTGCGCAGGGCAAACACGCCGCCCCACAAGATCGCCGTGCGGCCGTCGCGCCGTTCGGGCTCTTCGCGCACGGTCACCTTCTCGCGGATGGCCAGTTTGAGCAACAGGTTCAACGCATCCACATCGTCGTCCATCAGCTCGGCATACCGGATCAGCAACGGCGCAATTTTCTCCGGCTCGTTCTGGGCATCACTGATGGCATAGGTCACGCGCCTGCTTAATCGGGTGAGGCGTTGCTCTTCGCTGAGCCGGGGGATGTCGCTGGTCATGGTCTGCAACAGCGTTTGGTCCATCACCTGGGTCATGGCCTGCGTGGCGTCCTGGGCGGCCCGTTCGGTCTCGTCCTTCAGCGCGGCGCGAATGTCCGCAGCCATGCGCGTCATTTGGTATGGGTCGCCGTCGCACAGCCGGTCCAGGCTATGAATCAACTGGTTGCGCTGCATCACGCCCAGTTCGGCCAGCTCGCGCTCCCAAAATTGGCGGCGCAACTCGGGCTCGCAGTCGTGCAGCGTCACCTCCTGCAAGATGTTGTGCAGGGGCGAGGTCTCGCCGGCCAGCCGTTGCCGCAGGGATTGGGTGCTGCTGAGCACGGCCAGAAATCGCGAGCTGTCCTCGTCGCCGTTTTGCTGAAGCTGATACAGCGCGCGGATGAGCCGCAGCACATCCTGATCAAAATCCAGCAGTTCGACCTGATCCAGCATCAGCACCACATCCCGGCGTTGCTCGCGCATCCAGCCTTCGATCAGATCACGCAACGCGCCCTCCGGATCGAACTGACGATCGGCGTGATCAACTATGGCCGCACTGTGCAGTGATCGCGCCAGCAGTCGCAGCAGAATGCGCGGGGTCATGCCCATGTGCTGGCCGGCGTTGATGTAGACACAGTGCGCCGCCAGGGTCGCGTTGACGATCTGCTCGGCTCGCAACATCACCTGAGTCTTGCCGGACCCGAGTGCGCCTGTCAACAGGCATGGGTGGCCGCGCACAATACAGTTCACCACCTGATCGATGTAAGGCTGTAGATATTCGTCAAACGGCTGGGCCTGGTGGGCCGCGCGCTGGTTTAGCAACGCCTCGTTGTAGAGCAGCTTGTGGATGCGTTGCGTGAGCGCGTCATTCGAGGGATTGGGCGTGCTCGTTTGCGCGGCCGCCTCGACGGCCAGGGGTGATGACGTGCTCATTGGGTTACACCACCCCTTCCTCTAGGATTTTGCGCAATTGGTAATCCACGTCCCAATTCTCGGACAACATGCGCCGCAGCACCGAAAATGCGAAGCCATATTGTTTGCCATCGCGCACCAGCATGCCCGAGGTTTCCAGCGCCGTCAGGGCATGTTCCAGATCACTGCGCGGCAATTCGACTTCACGCGCCGTCAGCCACCCATCGGCCTGGCTCAAGGTAAAGCGGTCGGGCGCATCGGCCTGGTGAATAAAGCTAAAGATGATGAATTGTTCAAGATTGCTGGCATTGGCCATCAACTCGTCGGTGACCCGGCTGCGCAAGGCGCTGTCATTCAGCACATCGTCAAGTAATTTGGGTGTCACCTCGCGGCTGCCGGTCTGGTCGAGCCGGCGCACGATGAAATCGCAGTAGTGCTGGATGAGGTTGGGATGGCCGCCCGTCTCGCGAAAGATGCGGTTGACCAAGGCCGAACGATCGACCAGGGTGAGGCCGAGATTGAACATGGGTTCGGCCACCAGTTGCTCGGTGGTGCGGTGATCGAAGTTGGTCACGCGCATGAGCGAGGCGAAGTTGAACAGCGGCGTGTCCTTGTTCTCGGCCCACGCCTGCGCCTGTCGAAAACCGGCCATGATCACGCGCAGGGGTTGCCGGTCGTCGTCGCGCTCGGCGTGCGTTCCTGGTGAGGCGGCTTGTGTTGTGGCCGCCAGTGCGCGCAAGGTGGCGATGACCTGCCAGTTATCTTGCGAATCCCACGCCAGCAGGTGGTCCACTTCGTCCAGGCACAGCACAATCTTTTCGCGGCGGGCACGATACATGCGCTGGAGAAATGACACCATCGAGAAGCTCTTGTCGCGGTAGAGCCGTTCGATCTCGCGCGGCCCGTCGAGTTCTCGAATCACCTCGGCATAGAACTCCTCTTTGTTGCGGAAGATGGAGCAATCGAAATACAACTGAGTGGGCTGCGCCGTGCTGGCGCTACCATCTGCATTTTCATTGCGCGCCTCGTGGCGCATGCGCCGCAGCACCTCGCGCACCAGCGAGGTCTTGCCCATGCGGCGGTTGCCGAAGATGAGAAAACTGGTGGTGGACTTCTGCAAAATATCGCGCAACTCGCTCTCGCGGCCAAAAAACTGGGCACCCTGCACCGGCGCGCTGGTTTCATACACCGACAGTGCTGTCAGGGGGGCCTGCCTGCTGATCTCGTCGATGAGCGCGTTCGAGTTGGCGGGGCCGGCCAGAATGCGGTGTTGCGCGGCTGCATCCAGAATCAGTGGCGGCAGCGTCTCACTGCGGCACAGCACTTTCAACTGGTCTGTGCTCGATGCATCGCCCTCGGCCAGCACCAGCGTGTTGCGCCGCAGCCAGCCCTCGCGCAGCAGGGTGTCCATGATCTGGCGCTTGAGTTGAATCGGCGTATGAGCCTGAATCAGCACCGCTGGTACCACCAGACACGGCGTGTGTTCGCTCAGCCGTAGCCGAAAGCGCGACAGATCCATCCGAAACGCCAGCAACTCACTGCCCTCGCGCAGCGGCTGCGCGCGCACGGCCACATCCAGCTTGTCATTCAGCCAGTGCAAGAGCGGCGGCAAATCGGCAGGTGTGGGCATGGGAGATGGGAGGGCGGCTGGCTGTTGGCAACTAGCAGCCAGCCGCCAACAGCCAGCCGCCTGTTACTTGACCGGATTCAACTTGCGCCACTCGTCATACTCAATCCGTGCTTCCGGCGAGAGTGGGTAATACTTGCGCAGATCGCCGCCCTCGGCCAGCTTCATGCGCGAGAAGTCTTCCCACTCGGCGTGCTCGGTGGCTTTGCGCACCAGCTCCGGCGCGAGTTTGGCCGGCACCACCACCACGCCATCGTCATCGGCCACGATGATGTCGCCGGGGATCACCAGCACGCCCCCGCAGGCAATCGGCACATTCACCGCAAACGGCATGATGTTGGTCTGGGTGTGGAAGTTGGGCGTGACGCCGCGCAGCCACAGCCCTAAATCCAATGTCTGCACATGCGGCCAGTCGCGCACGCAGCCATCGATGACGACGCCGACGCCACCCTTGCCTTGAAAATAGGTCAGCATCATCTCGCCAAAGATGCCGCTGGTGATATCACCGCGCGCATCCACCACGACGATGTCGCCGGGTTGGGTGTGATACAGCACATGCCGGTGTAGCTGCTTCTCGGGGTCGGCATACTCATCCACACCATACAGGTCTTCGCGCTTGGGCATGAACTGCAGGGTGAGGGCGGGGCCGACCACGGTCTTGCCTTTGGTCCAGGTGACGGGGCCGCTCATGAACGGATTGCGAACGCCGAGCCGGCTCAGCTCGCCACTGGCGGTGGCCGAGCCAATGTGCTTCAGCGCTTCCATCAATTCTTTGGGGGGACGGGAAATATCAGGTGTTTCGATCATCTAGGTTCCTCTTATAACGACTGACAAGATGATACTCACGAATGCGGTTTGCTGCGATATTGGAATGGAGGCTGGGTGCATTCTCAAAAAGTGGCAATCTTCATTTCCAGCCTTGTTTTGTGCTGGATTTCCGTAGGGGCGAGTCTGAGACCCGCCCCATAGGCACGAAAATAAGGATCACGAATGCGAAAATCCACCAAAACGCCAGGATTG
>JBBQST010000094.1:0-11393 GCA_038213625.1 Thermoflexales bacterium | reverse complement strand
TCCGATGCGTCCCCCATGCTCATGCCGGTGTTGGCGGCCAGCTCAAACGCGCCCATGCCGTAGGCGATGCCGAAGTTGATGCGCTTGGCAAAGTTGCGCTGCATCGAGCTGACCTCGCTGATTGGCACGTCGTAGATGGCCGCGGCCGTGCTGGCGTGAATGTCTTCGCCGCGCTCGAAGGCACCACGCAAAATCTCGTCATCGGCCATATGGGCCAGAATACGCAACTCCACCTGCGAGTAGTCGGCGCTGATGAGCCGCCAGCCTTTGCGGGCCGTAAAGGCCTTGCGCACCCGCCGGCCAATCTCGGTCTTAATGGGAATATTTTGAAGGTTGGGGTTCGACGATGACACGCGGCCAGTGACCGCGCCGGCCTGGTTAAAGTCGGTGTGCAGCCGGCCCGTGTTGGGGTTGATCAACGCCGGCAGCGCATCCACATACGTGCCTTTCAACTTCGAGAGCTCGCGATGTTCGATGATGAACGGGATGATGGGGTGCTTGTCTTTCAGCCCTTCCAGCACATCGATGGCCGTGCTGAATGCGCCGCTTTGCGTCTTCGAGGCGCGATCGGTCGGCAGTTGCAGCTTGCCAAACAGGGTGTCGCCCATCTGCTTGGGGCTGTTGATGTTGAACACGACGCCGGCCTCGTTGTAGATGGTTTTCTCCAGCTCGCGCAGCCGGTCGGTGATGTGCGTGCTCAGGTCGCTCAGGTATTTCACATCGAGAGCGACGCCGTCGAACTCCATATCCAGCAGCACGCAAATCAGCGGCAGCTCCACATCGTAAAACAGGGCCTCCTGATTTTTGGCGCGCAACTGCGGCTCCAATATTTGCCACAACTGAAAGGTGGCATCGGCGTCGGCCGCCGCATACGGTGCCGCCAGCGCCACCGGCACCTCGCGCATGGTGATCTGCTTCTTGCCTCTGCCAATCAGCGCGCTAATCTCCGTCATCTGCCAGCCCAGGTGCGCAAAGGCCAGCGCCTTGAGGCCGAGCGAGGGGCTGCCCGGATCGACCAAAAACTGGGCCAGCATCGTATCCAGCACCGGCTCCTCAATCTCATAGCCCAACGCCTTCAACACGCCCAGGTCATATTTGGCGTTGTGCGCCACCAGTTTCACGCCCTTGCGCTGCATCGCGTGCATCACCGGCTCGAACTTGGGCGAAGTCGGATCGAGCTGCCAGGCGAGGGGAGACGGAGGACGGGGCGGCTCGGAAGCCGGCGGCTCGGAAGACGCGACGGGAGACGGCTCCTCCGTCTCCCGTCCGTCGTCCCCCGTCTCTGCTCGGCCCGTCGGCAAATACCACCCCTCACCCGCCTTCGTGCTGAACGACATGCCGACCATCTCGCCCACCATGGGGTCAACGCTGGTGGTCTCGGTATCCCAGGCGATCAGGCTGGCATCGTGCAACACGGCCAGCAATTCCTTGTAGCGTGCGTCGCTATCGACCAGTTGCAATTTCGTCGGCACATCGGGGGCGGGGGGAATGGGGAGAGCGGAAGGGGATTTGGCCGCCTCGGCACCAAACAAGCCCAGTTGCGGACTCTCCTCACCTTCCCCTTTCGCCTTTCCGCCTTCCCCTTCCGCCGGCGCTGCGGCCGGAATGCGCTTGATCAGGCTCTCGAAGCGCAGGTCGCGAAACAGGGTCAGCGTGCGGTTGTAATCCACCTCGGCCCGGCAGGCCTCCCAGTCAATTTCCATCGGCAGGTCGGTCTTGATGGTGACCAGCGTGCGACTGAGGTAGGCGCTGTCTTTGCCGGCTTCCAGCGCCGTTTTGGCGCGCGCCGGCTTCACTTCGTCCAGGTGCGCATAAATATTATCAAGGTCGTTGTAGGTGTTGAGCAGGGTCACAGCCGTCTTCTCGCCGATGCCCTTCACCCCCGGCACGTTGTCGCTGGTGTCGCCTAATAGTGCCTTGTAGTCAATGAATTGTTTTACACTGACACCGTATTTCTCCTGCACCAGCGCCTCGTCATACACGATCACATCATCGAAGCGCTGCCTGCTGGTCAGCACCTTCACGCGCGGGTTCAACAACTGCAACGAGTCGCGGTCGCCGGTGACGATGATGACCTCCAGACCCTCGCTGCTGGCGCGGCGCGACAGAGTGCCGAGCACATCATCGGCCTCAAACCCCTCGGCCGTGAACATCGGGATATCCAGCGCGCGCAGCAATTCCTGAATGCGCTGGATTTGCCGGTGCAGTTCATCCGGCATCTTCTCGCGGGTGCCTTTGTATTCAGGGTACAGGTCGTCGCGGAAGGTCTTGCCCACATCAAACGCCACGGCCAGAAAGTCCGGCTTTTCGCTGGCCCACACCTTGAGCAGCATGTTGGTGAAGGCGAACACAGCGCCGGTGAGTTCCTCGGTGCCATCGGGGTGCCGCACGCTCAGCGGCGTGTTGATCATGGCGAAATAAGCCCGATAAGCGAGCGAATGTCCGTCGATCAGGATGAGCTTGCCTGTGGGTTGGCCAGCGGCCGTAGGACGTTTGTTCGACATGGGGATATTGTACGCGCCGGGCGGATTCGGATCGTAGACGATTACGTAGACGTCTACGTAATCGTTCACGTCCACGTCTACGTTTACGATTACATAGACGTCCACCTCACCCCATTGGCCCACATCGCAAATGGTTTGTACAATCCACCCATTCATCGGTCAGCGCAAGAAAGTCTATTCGCAAGCCAAGCCATGCAAGCCACCATCCGGACCAACCTCCATTCCTTCCCCCGGCCGGCCCAGAGCCATGTTGCCGCCCTGCAGCGCATCCACGGCATGCAATCGCACGATACAAAAAATATCAATCCCGTCTGTCACACCACACTGCTCACCCACGGCACAGTCACCGACCGCGTCATCGTCTTCATTCACGGCCTCACCTCCTGCCCGGCCCAATTTGAGCCCCTGGGCAATAAGTTCTACGACCTGGGCTACAACGTCTTTCGCCCGCGCATGCCGCATCACGGCTACACCAACCGCATGACGCCCGACCTCCTGAAGCTGCGGGCGAATGAGCTGGCCACATTTGCCGATGAGGTTACGGACATCGCCCAGGGATTGGGCCGCCAGGTCATTGTCATGGGCCTGTCTGTTGGCGGTGCAGTGGTGGCCTGGATCGCGCAGCATCGCAACGATGTGGAGCGGGCCATTCTGGTGGCACCGCTGATGTGGCCGCGAGTGCTGCACGCGCGCTATAAACCCCACCTCGGCCTCATCTCCAAAATTCTGCCCAACCGGTTTTTGTGGTGGGATCCGGCGCTGAAGACCGAGCGCGAGATGCCGAGCTACGGCTACCCGCGTTATCCCACACGCGCGGTGACAAACAGCCTGTTACTGGCCAAATCGGTGCTGGATGCCTCGCGGCTTAAAAAGCCAGCCACCCGGCACATTACGGTTATTACCAATGCGGCTGATAAAGTGGTGGACAACGAGACGACCTACCTGATGGTGAATAACTGGCGCAAGACACACGCCGATGATCCCGATTGCGTCGAGTCCTTCGAGTTTGAAGAGCACATGCATCTGCCGCACGATTTGATTGCGCCGGAGCATCCCAAGCAGCAAGTCGATCATGTGTATCCTGTGCTGCTAAAACTGGCCCATCGGTAGAATTTCTGTGGAATGGAGGCTTTAGCCGACTCTGAAAGGCGCGGGCGCGCGTGCGCATCCTGCGCCGGAGTCGGCTAAAGCCTCCATTCCAAACGCATCAGTGAGTCAGCCAGAGTCAGTCAGAGTCAATATTTTTTGAACCTATGAACACAAACGCAGAAGAAAGTCTGAACGTTTATCCGTTGCCCGAAGTCGTCTACATTCCCATTCACGAGTGGGAAGAAGAGGATATCGTCATCGTCATCAAGGACGAGGCGGCCTGGCATGCCGTCGGCCCCGGCAATTTGAACTGGGACATCGGCATCACCCTGGATGCGCCGCGGCCGACCGAGGATGCCTTCAAAAAGCTGGTGAAGCGCTGCGACGGCATGGGCGAGATCGTCTATGCCATCGGCGATGGCGCGGCAGTGGACGCGGCCAAATATGTGGCTCAGGAGCTGGATATGGCGTTGATCTGCGTGCCGTCAGCCCTCAGCACCGCGGCGTTCTGGGGCTGGTCCAGCCGCGTGCAAGACAACGGCATCGTCCACGACCTTGAGACATTGCCACCCGAAATCATGCTGTTGGACTTCGGCCTGATTCGAGGCGCGCCCGCCGGCATTCGCACCGCGGGCATTGTGGATGTGCTCAGCATCGCCACCGCCCGGTTCGATTGGGCGCTGGCCGAGCAAAAGGGCAAAAACCCCGCCCACGAGCTCTACGAGCCGGCGGTTGCCAACCTGGCCAACGCCGTGTTGCAAAATGCGCTGGATGGGGCCGAGGCGGCTGGCCGTGGCGACGAGCCGGGCCTGCGCGGGCTGGCCAATACGCTGGCACTCAGCGTCTATCTCAACAGTCAGGCGCTTCACAGCCGGGTGTCCGAAGGCAGTGAGCATTTCTTTGCCTATTGCGCCGAAGACATCGAGTCGCGCATGGACGCGCGCACCGGCCCGCATACCGGCGCGCTGTATCGCCCGCATGCCGAGTATGTGGCCGCAGGGATTCTGCTCATGGCCGAACGACAGGGCCAGGATGTGGGGCCGTTGCGCAAGGCCATGCAGGCCGCGAATGTGCCGATTGCAGCGCTGCCACAAAGCCTCATCGACCAGACGCTGCACGAGCTGCCCGACTACGTGCGCAACAACAACCTGCCGTATGGCATCGCGTGGGAGCTGTAAGGGCGCGAAACCGGTATGTTTGGGACGTATTGGCAAGCGCGGCTCTCAGTATAAAGTTTTGCCAGTAAATGCATCAAAAGGCTGATGTCATAACCAAAACACACACCTTTCGGCCGATCTGCACACGCTCGACCTCTGAACCGCTAATTTTCAGCTACTTTTTCGCTACAATTCGCTTGCGTGTCATCAGAAGATCCAACCATCGACTCCAACAACGGCGCTACCAAGCCGGAAGGTGCCAACTCATCTCAGCACCCCAAGCCTGAGATCTCGGCCATGCCGCGCCTGGTGGCCAACCGCTATGAGATCGAAGGGGTGTTGGGCGTGGGTGGCATGGGCGCGGTCTATCGCGCGCGCGATCGGGAGAGCCAGAGCGAAGCACAAAGGATCGTGGCCATCAAGCGGCTCTCGGTGTCCACTCCCAGCGCGGCCGAGTTGCAGGACGGCGTCACCATCACCAACCCGACGATTGGCCGTTTTCGCCGCGAGTTCAACGTCATGCTGCGGCTGCGGCATCCCAACGTGGTGGAAGTGCGCGACTTCGGCTGGCTGCATGCGGGCGAGCCCTACTTCGTCATGGAGTTCGTGCAGGGCGTGACGCTGTCCACCCTGCTCCGTCAGCGCAATACTGCGGAATCACTGCCGGGTGAATCCACGATCGAGCAATACATCAAGGTGTGGTTACAGCTGTGCAACGCGTTGTACTTCATCCACCAAAACGGCATGGTGCATCGGGATGTGAAGCCGGCCAACCTGATGGTGGAACGCGCGGCCAGCCTGAATGCCGGCGACAATGCCACGCATGAGGCCGCGCAATTGCTGCGCGACCCGCTTCTGCGCGACCCGCTGCTGCGCGACCCGCTGCTGCGCGACCCGCTGCTGCGCGACCAGTTCAACCTCAAGCTGATGGATTTTGGGCTGGCGCGCTTTGCCGATGACAGCATGAACCTGACCCAGGTCGGCAGCATGATGGGCACGGCTGCCTATATCTCGCCGGAGCAGGCCACCGGCGGCACCATTGATTTGCGCACCGATCTGTATGCGATGGGCGTGATCATGTATGAGATGGTGACTGGCCGTGCCCCCTTTACAGCGGATACGCCGTGGGCAGTGGTGCGCATGCATATCGAGGCCCGGCCGCTGGCACCCAAGTTCATCAACCCGGCCCTGCCCGATTACATCAACAGCATCATTCTGACCTTGCTGGCCAAGGACCCCAACCAGCGCTTCAACAGCGCCGACGAGGTGGCCCAATGTCTGCGCGCGCGGCAGTTTGTGGTGACGCCGGCCAGCGCGCTGACGGTGAGCACGCGACCCACGCTGTATGGGCGCAATGCAGCCTTAAAGCAGTTGCAAGCGGCCTGCACGGCCTCGTGGTCGCACTCGTCGGCACAGATGGCTGTCATTCAGGGCGATGTCGGCACGGGCAAATCGGCCCTGATGGTGGAGATGGGCAACTGGGCCAAGCTGCGCAATGCGACGGTGCTGCGCGGTGTGTCGGCCCAGACCGGCCGCATGCCCTACGGTGCTGTGGCCGAGGCGTTGAGCACATTTTTGCTCAGCCGGCAACGCGAGGACGCCCGCAATGAACTCTTGCGCGACATTCGGCTCGAGATTAGCCGCATCATCCCCGAGGTGGCGCCGGGCCAGAGCCTGAGCCGGTTGAACACGCGCGAGGACAGCAGCCTGGCCCAGTCTCAGGCGCGCCTGTTTAGCGCCGTGTCCCAATTGGTGCGGCGGGTGGCCCGCCGCAAACCCGTGTTGTGGCTGCTGGACGATGCCCAGTGGATGGGCGCAGATTCGCTTGAGTTGCTCAGCACCATTCTGCGCAGCAACCTGCGAGAACCGGTGTGCGTGGTGATAGGGATGCGGCCGACGCCACTGGAGATGCTCCAGCCTTTGGAGAAGGCGATTCAGCCGACGCGAATGCATTCGGTGCCGCTGGCGGCGTTGGATGAGGCCAGCACCCGCCGACTGGCCGAAGCCACCCTGGGCACCCAGGCCACGCCCAACGCCGTCGATCTCATCGTCCGGCGCGCGGAGGGCAACCCGCTTTTTATTCAGGAGCTGGCGTATACGCTGAAAGTGGAACGGCCCACGCCCGAGGCGATTGCGTCGGTGAACGAGACCTTGAGCCTGCCAGTGTCGGCACGAATTGCCCGGGTGATGGCCAACCGTCTGTCCGACCTGAGCGGCCCCGAGCGCGAGCTGCTGAACTGGGCCGCGGTGTATGGCAGCGAGTTCAACCTGGATATTCTGGCCAGCGCCATCCGCCAGAGCGCCGACGATGTGGCCGAGACCGTCAATGATTTGTTGACCAGGCACCTGTTGCAGGAACGGCGCGCCACCCGGTTTGAAACCTATACCTTCGTGCAGCAGCAGTTGCGCGAGGTGGTCTACAGCCAGATTCAGACCCAAAGCCGAAGCAATATCCACGATGCCGTGGCGCTGTCGATGGAGCGCACGGGCATCGCGCTGCCGGCGGATCTGGAGTTTCATTTTGGCGAGGCCGGCCAGGTGGGCAAGGCCGTGGCGTACGGGTTGCAGGCCGGCGACCGGGCGCGCGAGGCCTATGCCAACAAGGAGGCCCAGCGCTTCTACCAACGCGTGCTTGAACGCGCCGGCACCCAGAAAGAGCACACCGACGAAGTGGCGCAGGCCCATTTTGGGTTGGGCGAGGTTCACTACTTCATGGGCAACTATCCGCAGGCACGCGCCGATTTTGAGCGGGTGCTGGAGCTGACGGCGTAATGGATAAATATTCGCTGCGAGTGCGGACGATGCAACGCCTTGGGAATGTGCTGGAGAACGAGGGCGATTACCGGGCCGCCCAAACGGCTCTGGAGCGGGCCCTGGCCAACGCACGCACCGATGCGCATCGCGCCAGCATTCTGAATGACATGGGTTGGGTGATGATGCAGCGCAGCCAGCCGGTTGAGGCCCAAAAACTCATCGAGCAGGCCTTGCAGATTTGCGAGACGAAGCTGACCCATGATGCTGTGCACGAGGCCATGCGCGCGCAAATCCTCGATCACCTGGGTGCCATCTACAAATACAACGGCGACCTGCTACAGGCGCTGGACATTCACCAGCGCAGCCTGAAAATTAAAACGGCATTGGGCGATACGTTTGGCATGGCCGAGAGTGAGAACAACGTGGGGATGACCTGGCGCACCAAGGGCAATCTGCAGGAGGCCGCACGCCGGTTTGAGCACAGCCTGAAGTTGTTGCAACAGGTCGATTACCCGCTCGGCATCGCCAATGGCCTGATGAATATCGGCACGGTGCTGGATGACGAGGGCAAGTTGCCGCAGGCGATTGAGCAATATCATCTGGCCCAGCAGGCATTCGAGCGCATCGGCCATCGCCACGGCTCCGCACTGTGCCTGGATAACCTGGCGACCTGCTATGACAAGTTGGGCGAATATGCGCGCGCGCTCAACTATTTGAACAGTGCCCTGACCATCTACAGCGAATTGGGCGATCTCGAAGGCGAGGCGCACGCGCGCATTGGCCGCTCACAAACATTGCTGGCACTGAACCAGCGTGAAGCCGCGCTAGTGGAGGCGAATGCTGCGCTGAAATTGGCCGAATCAACCCGCTCGGTCGAGCAAATTGCCGATGCTCGGGGAACCCTGGCCCGTGCCCTGCGGGCCAATGGAGATCGAGAAGGGGCCGTCGAGCAATTTCGGGAAGCTATCAGTTTGTATCAAAACATCGGTAATTTGACCGAGGTGGCTACGCTTCAAGCTGAACTGGAAATGGAATAGACTGAAAACCACCTCCTAAATTGCAGTACGATGAGGGATTCGTGCAGCTAGCACGACCGACAGGTAGTGAGGATACTTACACTGCAATGATGCAATCCAAAATACTGATTCGCCCCTACAACTATAGGCCTAATCGCAACTTTACGGCTTTAAAAGTCATTGTGCGGGTTCTGTTAGTTTTAACGCTGGCCGTTGTTGCCGTCTTTACAGTCAATTCAGATGGGTCTGCGGGGCGCAAATCCCGGAGCGGTCGCTGGACGGCGACTGATTTGCAGCTGTTCAATCCTGATTTTGTAAACAGCGCAGCCACGGTGGAATGGATCACCAGCGCCGGCGATCGGGTGGCGACACTGCCGGTTTCGGTCGCGCTGCGCAGCTCTCGTTACTACACAGTAGAAGCCTCGGCCATCATTACCGCGGGCTTTATCGGCGGCATGGAGATCACCTCGGCCACCCACGACCTCTACGGCATCGTCACGCATTTCGACAAGGGCGAAGGGGCTCCGGGGTTTGAGCGCGGCAACGAACACTATGAGATCCGCGACACAGCCAAGGGCGGGTTGGTGCTTGAGCTGCCGTTGATCATTGAAGACGGCCGGCAGCACACCAATATTTCCATTTTGAATCCAGCGGATAACGGGCCGGTGCAATTGACGATCGAGCTCTATTCGGACGCAGGGGCGGCTTCGGCCTTCAACCAGACCATCGTGGGCAATGCGTTGTTCGAGATTTCGCCGACGTTTGTGACTGTGGGGCCGTTTGTCGGCTCGGCCCGCATTCTGAGCGACAAGCCGGTCGCGGCCTATGTCTCTATCTACGACGGCACGACTCAGGGTGGTTACAGTGCCATTCTGGGCGAATCGACCAATGCAGCCGCCAAAACCAATTTAGTACGCTCAGTAAGCGCGATTAACCTGGAGGAGCCGCAGGGATATTTCCCGAACGTGCAGCCGACGGATGACATTTCAGTCACCCAGGCCATCTACGCGGTCAATGTGGGCACAGCCCCGGCCACCATCACCATCAGCTCGCGGTTTGGCGCTATTTTCACCAACACCGTTGCGCCGCGCGCGCAGATTTCGGCCGTGGTGCCCTTTACGAAGACCCTCACCGAGATTTTTGTGACGGCCAGCCAGCCGGTGCAAAGCGCGCTGGTCATCAGCGATGGCAACCCCACAGACAAGGCCGGCGTGACTGGGTTTGCGGTGTTCCCGATGCAAAACCAGCTGAACCGTGCGTTGGTTGAAGCCGGTCCACCTGCCGAAAACCAAGGAGGTGGGGCGAGCGTGTCTATGGCCGATGAGAATGCCAGCAGCAACAGTGTCGCCAATTTGCATTGCGCTGTTGCGCCGACGATGTATGGCGGCTATAACGGCTGGCAAACCGCGTTGAAGCTGCTGAACCCACTCTCGACCACGGGCGTGGTGACGGTGACCTTCTTTCCGTCGTTGGATGCATCCCAGGCCGTGTCTCAAGTGGTTGTGGTGCGCAACTTACCGCCAACCACCAGTGTCAGTCCCAACTACGTTGCCATTACCGGCAGCGATTCACCGTGGTCGGCTTACATTGAATCCACAGTGCCGTTTTATGGGGATGCTACATCGACCAAAACCGATGAAGCCGATGGGATTATGTCCTATCGCATTGAACCAGTGACTTGCGTCGAACGGATTAGTCGTCTTTACTTGCCATTCAGCATTAAGTAGGTTAGAAACACAAATGCAATTTGGCAACACAATACGCTAAGCTGTTTTAGGATAGGCGCAGTCGCACTGGTCAATAACCGAGGCTAATGTGACAATAGAACAACAAAATAACCCAACCCACCCGTTAGTGCAGCCATTACCATTGCCCGTTCAATCCATGTTTGCTTCAGCGACTGTGCCCACGCCGGCGCTGATTTCATCTTTGGTATCCGATGAATCAGCACGGCCGGGTATCTTGAATCAAGAACTAACGTTTGTTCCCATCAAAGCTAAAATGAGTTCTATGGACGCGACACCCAGATCGCCATCAGCGCTGCTGATCAGCACCGAAGGTGCAGCCTACCGGCTGGATAAGCCAGAAGTGGTCATTGGCCGCGCAGAAGAGTGCGATATTGTCATTAATGATGGCCGAGCCAGTCGGCGCCACGCCCGGGTGGTCCGTCATGATGATTATCTCAGTGTGGAAGATTTGGCTTCACGCAACGGCACCGTCGTCAATCACTTTCGAATTGTCGAGCCCCGCATCTTGAAAGACGGCGATGAGATCGTGATTGCCGGCACGACATTCAAATTCCTGGATCCCAACAGCACCATGGCCGACACGGCCGCGCCGACGCTGGAGGTGAAGCCCGATGCGCGTGAAGTCCGGATGCATGGCCGCGAGTTGGATCTCACCCAGAAAGAGCGCTCTTTGATCTGGTTGCTGTATCAAAGCCGCGGCTCGGTGTGCACCAAATATGAGATTGCCCAGGCGGTGTGGCCGGAATACCGCGAGGTGAGCGATTACAACATTGAAGGCCTGGTCAGCCGGCTGCGCAGCAAGCTGGAGGATGATCCCAAAAATCCTCAACTGTTGTTGACGGTTCGTGGTGTCGGATATAAGCTGAATTAAATTTGCAAGACTGTGCTCACGTCCGTGATTGACAGCGTGCCTACACGGCACGCTGTTTTTCGTTTTCGAATGTCACCACGGTTACGTCTCAAGACAGCAGCGCACTTATGCACGTGACCCTGATTACCTTAGGTTTTTACTCTTGCAGTGGAATGGAGGCTTCAGCCGCCTCTGTAAACCAGGGTCGGGTGAAGCCGCCATTACAAAAACCTAAGGGTATCAGCACGGGTCCTTAAAGACGTCCAAGGTTTGAG
>JBBQST010000093.1:0-11457 GCA_038213625.1 Thermoflexales bacterium | reverse complement strand
CGGTGCATCTGGTGTTGGATGGACAGGCGGCGCGCCGGTTGTCGGCGGGGGTGCATGAGGTGGTGTTGGGCTAAGCAGCGTTTATAAATAACTGGTTTGCGGACAGATCGTGCACGTGCACGTTTTACGTGCCACGTGCACGATCTGTCTGTTGCGTCACTCAAACCCGCCTCGGCACCGGCAGTTTCAAACTCACAAACGCGCCAACGGCCACAAACATACTGGCCAGCGCAAACAGTGCGCTGTAGGCACCGGCCCCAAAACCAACCCGTGTCAGGCCGTCGATGAGCAGGCCGCCCAGCACCGGCATGAGGGCGGCCGTGCCGGCGATGGAGCTGACCGCGCCGACATACATGGGCCGGTCGAGCTCGGGCGCGCTGTCCTGGGCATAGCTGAAGAAGCCGACCTGGGTCGAGCGGTTGACGGCCCCGGCCAGCGCCATGACCACCACGAACGCGGCGTAGCCCAGCATGACCAGTGCGGTGCCGGGGATGGCCACAAATGACACGATCAAGGCCAACACCGGCGCGGTCAGTTGCAACGCGCACGCCATCGTCACCACCCGGCGGGGGCCAAAGCGCGCCGACAGCCAGCCGAAGATGGCCGTGCCCAACAGACCACCGATCACATAGGCGATGGTGAACACGCCGATGGCCGAATCCGGCAACCCCAATATTTCCTTGGCAAACACCACATAGAATGCGGCGGCCATGTTCTCGACGCCGGTCAGCAGACGCGCCAGCAGCAAGCGCCGGAACACCGGATCACTTTGCCATGCGCCGCGCAGTTTTTGCCAGAAGTGGCTCTCGGTAGCCTGCGTGTTTTCGGGTTGAGTGCTGACCCGCTCACGGATAAACAACATGCCCACCAAAGACAACTCGTAGAACACCCACGCGCAGAACAGCAAAAACGCATAGTTCAGCGGGAAGGGAAACTGGCTGGAGCCCAACACGCGCTCGACGATGAAGCCGGCCCCGATGCCGCCGATGCCTGCGATCAACTGGGTGACCGTGAGCATGCGCGCACGGCCGCTGGGCGAGAAGGCGCGCCCCATCATGTCGAACCAGGCGATGCTGGTGAACGCGTCGAAGCCGAGAAACACGACGATGCAGCCCAGCAAAACCCACACCGTCAGCAGCGGCGATGCCGCGCCTGTGAAATACAACCAGAGTGCAAACAGCAGGATGATGGGCCGGCCGAGGACCGATGGCCACACCGAAAACGGCTTGAGCCGGCGCTTGCCGTGAATCACTCGCGCGGCGAACAGTTGCGGCAACAGATAGGACACATACCAGACCAGGCTGACCGCGCCGATGAGGGCTTTGTCGTCGGTGAGTTTGGCCGCCAGTGAGGTGACCACGGTGGTGAGCGGCATGAAATATATGCCGATGCCGAACAGGGCCGAGTCTGAGCCGAAGGCGAGTTGATTGCGCAGCAGGTCGAGGGGCGGATTGAGGCGTGCGGCGTTGGCGGCACCGTCGGGGGCAGTGGACATGCGCCGATGATACAAGCGCCGCGGGGTTGGATGCGAGTGGTGCGGAAGGATCGTAGACGTAGACGATTACGTTCACGTCTACGTCTACGTCTACGAATCCCCGACCGATTCATTCTCCAAAACGATTGGTGTGGACGATCTCGCTCAACGGCTTGCGCGCCTCGCCGGGTTTGCTGTGTGGCTGCTGGGCTTCCTCGGTGGGGTAGCCCAGTGAGAGGACGGTGCGAACGTGATAACCCGCCGGCACTGCCAGCACGCGTTTGACCTCATCCTGCGCAGGACCGGCGAACCAGCCAATGCACGCACCCACGCCGTGCGCCGCTGCCGCCAGCATGATGCGCTCGGAGAGCCGGCCCTCGTCGTAGGCGTTGGCATCACCCTCACCCTCCATCACCAGCACGATAGCCAGTGGCGCGCCGGCCACATGCTTCACATAGCCCTCCAATTGCCCCAGGGCCTGGCGAACGGCGTCATCCGTGATCACCACGATCTGCCACGGCTGGCGATTCATGGCGCTGCCAGACCAGCGGGCGACCTCGAGAATGTCGTTCAGCGCAGCCTCAGGCACTGGGTCGGGGCGAAAGGTTCGCACGGCGCGCAGCCGACGTAGAAAGGAAATGAGGTCTTGAGTTTGGGATGTGTTTGGCATGGCTAAATCACTTTGTAAGGTCGCGGCAAATTAGGGCGTTGGATCGTGTCAATATTGCATGACATTGCGGGTTAAGTGTTGCACAAAATGCTTTTGGCAATGCAACCTGAATTGCTGAATAATGCCATCAGACTCCGCACATAAGCCGCAATTTAGAACGGATAAATATTGCAATTAGGTTTTTCTAAGCAAAATCTCTAAGAAAATGCTGACTATGGAACGCAGTTGACTCCGACTGATGCGACAAAAGCATTAGAGGTCGTTGCAGGATTGTAAGTGTGTATGTATTTGCCGCTCAAGTGCTGCTTCATAAAGGTGTCAGTATGTCAATATTATCAACGCCTCTGCTTAAGCACCTGGGCCGCTGATGCTCATCTATGAACAACCGAACGGAATTAAGCCGCTTTCAAACTCAGGTGAACCGTCAGCGTTTCCTTGTGATCACGCCGGCGCTTCGAGATTTCATCATGCGCGTCTTCAGCGATGGTGAGTTGGAGACGCTGTGCTTTGATTACTTCCGCGATATCAGCGACGAATTCACCGTCGGCATGCTCAAAAGCCGCAAGGTGCAACTGCTGATCCAGTATTGCGACAGCCGCGGCCTGACGCCGAATCTGCTGGTGGCGCTGCAACGCGAACGGCCAATTGCCTACGCCCAGAATCTGGCTCGCCACGTTCCGATCAGCATCAATATCAACGTAGATGCGCCGACCGAGCCGCAACCCAAGTTGATATTGCCGGAGCGCAATCCCAGGCAGATATTTCTGTGCCATGCCCATGCCGATTCTGAAGCGGCCCAACAACTGGCCCAGGCTCTGACGGCCGAGGGTTGGCAGGTGTGGATTTCGCCGCATAGCATTCAGCCCGGCGAAAAGTGGGTCGATGCGGTTCAACGTGGCCTCGATGAGAGCAGCATCTTTTTGTTGTTGCTGAGCCAGCATAGCCTGCACTCGCGCTGGGTCAAGACCGAAACCAGCGCGGCCATTGCCCTGGAACACACTGGCCACATGCAGTTTGTGGTGGCCGAAGTGGAGCCGTGCCAGCACGTGCCCAGCCTGTGGAGCATCTATCAGCGTGTCATGGTGCATGGCTTGTTAAACGATACAGCCCGCACCGCCGAGTGCCGCACGCTCTTGAAGGTGTTGCGAGCGAGTGTGCCAGGTGGGGCGAATCCCAAGCTGGCCGGCAGCCCGATCAACCCCAATGCCACGTTGCCCAGCCATATTGCTTTGCCGGCGCTTTCGACCCGATCCAGCGCGCCCAGCAAACCGGCCAAACTGCCGGCCCACGAAAGCGGATTGAATTTGTCTGAGCGCCGCCGCCGCGCTGAAAGCTGGCAACTGCGCGCCTATGCCCATGCCAACAGTCGCAACTACAAACGGGCCGTGGCCGCGTGCAATCGCGCGCTCAACTACAGCCCCAAACCGGGCAGCGTGCACGCCGATCTGGCGCGCATTCATGGGCAATTTGGCAACCGGGCGGCCGAATTGGCCAGTTGGGGCCGGGCGATTGCGCTGGATGCCGGACAGGCGCTGTATCGGGTCAAGCGGGCGCGCCTGTATGAGCGCAACGGCCAGATCGAGTCGGCCATCGACGATTACACCTGTGCGATTCAGTTGCGGCCCGATATGGCCGAATATGTCTTCGCGCGTGCCCTGCTCTATGAGCGCAAGTGCGATGGTCACGCGATGGCCGACTTCAACCGCGCCATTCATCTGGATCGCCATGACGGCACCCATTACGTGGCGCGCGCGCAGTATCACCATCAGCGTGGCAGCTATGACAAGGCGGTGGCCGATTACACCCGCGCGCTGGACATTTTGAAAGCCGCACCTACATCGGACCCAACCCAACGCGTGTCTCTATTGTTCGCCCGCGCCAACAGCCACTATTGCAAGTGCAACTACAGCAAAGCCATCACCGATTACACCCGTGTGCTGGAGCTGGATCGCAAGCACGGTGAGGCCTATTACTGGCGCGGCATGTCGTTCAAGCTGGGCGGCGAGGCGCACTGGGCTCAACACGACTTTCAAGATTCGCTGCGGCACGGCTGTGTGCTGGGTGCGGCCGAAGTGGTGGGCGCATCGGCCGATGCCTCGATGGAAGCCCTGGGTCACACGGGCTACGGCAGCCTGGCCCAGGCCGCCTTCAACAAGCGTGATACCCAGTCGTGGCCGGCCGTGCCGTTGCGCTAGTTTTTACGCCGAGCCCGATGCGCCGATGAATCGTGCGGCCGGCAGGGCTGTGGCACGCGCCGTTGAGGCATTGGCCGCATTTTTGAGCGCCGGGCGCATCATCTACTCAGTAATCCCTGCCGGCTGGAAACGCGAACTACGCTAAACTAACGTCATGGTCGCGAGGGGTTTTTGCAAATGAACATGACGAAGTTTTTGCGCATCTTTGCGCTGGGTCTTTTTCTAATTGGGCTACTGGCACAACCGGCCGCACTGCTGGCGGCGGGGCCGGCCCAGGATGCCAAGTCGCTGGAATGGCAACGGCTGGATGTCGACATCACCGTGCAGCAAAACGGCGATTTGCGCATTCTCGAACGCAACGTGGTGCGGTTTACCAGCGGCACCTTCAGCTTTGGCTACCGCGATATCCAGCAGAATCGCATCACCGGCATCACCGATATTGCCCTGACTGAGGGCTCGGAGAGCGGCGAGCCGATGCGCTTCGAGACCAGCACGGCCGACGGTGGCGATTTTCGCATCAAGTATTACTTCAACACACCGGCCAGCAACGAAGTGCGCACGTTCACTATGGCTTACACGATTAGCGGGGCTGTGCGTTATTACGACGGCGGCGACCAGGTGTGGTGGACGGCGATCTATGCCGATCGAAGCGGCTTCCCGGTGAAAAACGCGGCCGTGACGGTGAATTTGCCGCCCAGCGCCACGGCCCAAAAAGCCGAGTCGTATGGCGTGCCGGCCAATGTGACTACCGAATCCGGCGACAACGTCGTTCACTTTGAAGTGACCGAGCCTATTCCCAGCGGCACCGCTTTTGAAGTGCGCGTGCAATTCCCGCACGGCATTGTGCTGGGTACTGCGCCGGCGTGGCAACGGGCCTTCGATGCGCAGCAAACTTATGATGAGCAAGTGCGCCCGCGCAATGATTTGATTGCATTGTTGGTGGGTGTGCTGGCGCTGATTGGCGGGCCGGCGCTGGCCGTGGTGACGTGGGTGACGCGCGGCCGCGATCCGAACGTCGGCCTCATCGCTGAGTATTTGACCGAAGCGCCCAATGTGACGCCGGGTGTGGCCGGCACGCTGGTGGACGAGAAGGTCGATATGCAGGACATCATCGCCACGATGGTGGATCTGGCTCGGCGCGGGGTCATCGTCATGGAGGAAGTGAAGACCAAGGATGCCTTCTCCACCATGGATTACAACCTGGAGCGCGGGCCGGAATATGGCAAAGCGGCTCTAAAACAGCACGAAACAGCCTTGCTCGATGCGTTGAATCTGGATGACAAGCCGCGCAAGCTAAGTGGTCTGAAGAACAACTTCTACACCAAAATCAGCAAGATTAACAAGGCGCTGTATGCGCAGTTGGTGGCCGACGGCTTCTACAATCACGATCCCGAGAGCACGCGCAACCGCTGGAACGGCATTGGTGTCACGGTGCTGGTGCTGGCCGGCGTGCTGAGTTGCGGCGCGATCTTCGCCGTGTCGGGCCTGACCAACTATGCATTCTGCGCGCCGATTGGCCTGGTGCTAACGGCGGTGATCTTCCTGGTGATGGCGCGCAACATGCCGCAGCGCACCCGAGCCGGTGCCGAGATGAAGATGCGGCTGGAAGCGTTCAAGCGCTATTTGCAGAACATCGAGAAATACACGAACCTGAAAGAGGCCACGGATCAGTTCGACAAATATTTGCCGTTCGCGATTGCATTTGGCATCGACCGTTCGTGGGTGCAAAAGTTTAGCGCGGTGGAGACGCCGGTGCCGCCATGGTATGTGCCCATCGGCTACCCGCGCTATTACCCCTACGGCTACGGCAACACGCGCTCCACGGCCGGTGGCACGTCAATCTCGGACGCAATCGGCGGCGCACAAAGAGGCGATATCTCAGGGGCCGCGCGCGCACCCGGCGTGGGTGGTTTGGAAGGCATTAACAAGGGAATGGTGGTAGGTCTGGCCGCCATCAACACCAATCTGACCGGCATGTTCCAGTCCGTCACCAACACGCTTACGAGCCAGCCGGCCGCTGTGGTCAGCCGCAGCACGTCCAGCTGGGGCGGCGGCCGCAGCGGTGGCTGGAGCGGGGGCGGTGGTGGTGGAGGGGGCGGCGGTGGCTCCGGTGGCGGCGGCGGCGGATTTGGTTAGAAGCTGCTGGCGTTTGGCGGCTGGCTGTGGTGGCGTCTAAACTACTAACAACTAATTACTAACGACTAACAACTCTCATGAATCAAAGCAAAACGGTTGGTTATATTTTGATCGGCATCGCGGCCGTGATCGTGGTGCTGGGAGCCGCTTGGGCGTTGACGGGCGAGTTGAGCACGCAGGCCAAGGTGCTGGCGATTTTTGTCGCGATTATTCCAGCGGCGGTGCTGGCCGGCTTCGGCGTCTACACGCTCAACAAAGGCACGGTCGAGACCGGCGAGGAAGTAGTGATTCGCCGGCAGCAAAAGCTGTTGAGCATGGTGCAGACGCAGGGTAAGGTCGACATTGCCAGCGCCTCGATTGAGCTGAAAACCTCGCGCGACGATGTGAAGAATTTGGTGCGCGAACTGGTCGGCAAGCAGCTTTTCAGTGGCTATGTCGATTGGGATAGCGGTATGTTGTTCTCGGTGGACGCCGGGAAGATCAAAGACGGCACCTGTCCCAAGTGCGGCGGCAAATTGGAACTGGCCGGCAAAGGCATCGTCAAATGCCCATTCTGTGGCAGCGAAGTATTTCTGTCGGCATGACAAGGAGTTGTTAGTGATTAGTTTTTAGTTATTAGTAGGAATCATGGGTTCTCTGCAACTAGCAACTAACCACTAACAACTAAAAACTCTTCTCTTATGCGCATGCTCAAAGTTTTCGGCATCCTCATCATGCTCGGCGTGATTGCGGCGACGGTGTATGTGACGACTGAGACCGGCGGCGGCGTGTTTGGCATGAACTTTCGCGAATTCACCCGCTATGCGGTGCCGGCGTTTTGTGCTGGCGCGTTGCTGGTGGCGATTACTCAATTGTCGGCCAAGATGGCAGCGCGCGAGAAGAAGCCGGGCAAGGGTGATGATGCGAAGAAACCAGCGGGATAATATTGATGGACGATCTATGATTAGGTCAGGGGGAATACGATGAGCGCAGATTACGACTCGGTAAAAAATGAAGAGCGCGGCTTGGAATCCTTTGCGAAGAAGATTCTGCCGGGCTACAAGGGTTACAAAGAGAAGGAGCAGCGTCGCGAGGCCGACAGCCTGTTGCGCGGCGCACTGGTGCGCGATTTCACCACCCAGCTCGACCGGCTCAGCCCCATCCAGGAAACCATTATGGGCAACGGCGGCATCGAGTGGATGAGTGAGGTGGGTGCGGTGAAAACGGCGCTGCAAACGTTGATCGACCGCATTCGCCATGCGCCGCAGGGCTACGCCGGCTTCTTCGATGCGGTGAAGGTCAAGGAAGACGACCTGGACCGGCTGCACGCATTCGACCAGCAACTGGTGGGCGAGATTGCCAAGGTGAGCGCGGGTTTTGATGCGCTGCAAAAGGCCGCCGATGACAACATCGAGATTAAGGGTGCCATTGCGGCCGCGCATAAAATTGTGAAAGAGGCTGCCGATTTGTTTAACAAGCGCGGCAGCGTCATTACGGGAATTTGAGGAATTTAATCATTTGCTCATTTGTTCATTTGCTCATTTAAGAAATGAACATGTGCGCACGTGAATGAATATTGACATGTTGATTTGCTCGCTTGCTCCTGTCTTAAATTCTTAAATGAACCAATGAGCAAGTGATTAAATGAATAAATAAAGGAGAGACCATGGCACGGATTATTGACGTCATCGAGTGGCCGGATCAGGGGCCTAATGAAATGGTGCGGCGCGTGCCGGACGTGGGTTCGGGCGATATTCGCCTGGGCTCGCAGGTGATTGTGCGGGGTGCGCAAGTGGCCGTGTTCTATCGCGACGGCAAGGCGCTGGACACGTTTGCCGAGGGCCGGCACACCCTCACCACCTTCAACCTGCCGATTTTGAGCGGCATCATCGGCATGGCCACCGACGGCAAGACGCCGTTCCCGGCCGAGGTCTACTTCGTCACCACGAAAGATTTTCTGGATATGAAGTGGGGCACACCCGGCGAGATTACCGTGCCGGATAGCGTGTTGGGCATGGTGCAGCTCAAGGCGTTTGGCACCTATGCCATCCAGATCAAAGACCCGCAGCGGTTCGTGAACCAGATCGTGGGCGTGCAGGGCATGTATAGCACCAGCCAGATCAGCGACTACCTGCGCGGCATCCTGCTGAGCGAGATCTCCAGCACGCTGGGCGAGATCATGAAGACCAAGTCTTTGCTGGATCTGGCGGCGCTGCAAAGCGATCTGGGCGCGGCCATCCAGGCCAAAGCCGCCGACGACTTTGATGCCGTCGGCATTTCGTTGAAGAAGGTCTACGTCATCAACATTCAGCCCAACGAAGAGACGGCCAAAGCCATCTCGCAGCGCGGCGCAATGGGTGCGTTGGGGGTGAACTACATGCAATATCAGGCCGGCCAGGCCATGCGCGAGGCCGCCCAGAACACCAGCGGCAATGCGGCCGGCACGGGCTTGGGTCTCGGCGCGGGCATTGGCCTGGGCCAGAGCATGGCCGCGGCCATCGGCGGCGGCATGAACACGCCCGCAACGACGGCGGCCACCACCGGCAACACCGGGGCCGCGTCCAAGGCGCAGTTGCAGCAGGCCTTGACCAACCTGGATATTCGCCTGGCCAACGGCGAAGTGACCATGGACATCTACAACACGCTGAAGGCCAACCTTGAAAAGGCGTTGGGCAGCGCGCAGTAAGCGATTTGTAGAGACGTGCTGCTGGAACATCTCCACGAAAACAAAAGGACTTCACCTTTATCGGCGAAGTCCTTTTTTGTTGTTGCGAATGCAGATCGGATCGTCGACGTCGACGTCGACGTCGACGATCTGAATCCCCGTCTATCTCTACGATCCGCTCCCCTCGCTCCAACGCCAGTTGCGCACCTCGGGCATATCCTCGCCGTACTTGCGAATGTATTGCTTATGCTCGATCAACTTGTCGCGCATGGCTTGCTTGATGTAGGCCCCACTCGGCCCAAGCTGCGGCACGCGATCCACCACATCGCCGACAAGGTGAAAGCGATCGAGGTCGTTGAGCACGACCATGTCAAACGGCGTCGTGGTGGTGCCTTCCTCCTTGTAGCCGCGCACGTGCAGATTGGCATGATTGGTGCGCCGATAGGTTAGCCGGTGAATCAGCCAGGGGTAGCCGTGGAAGGCGAAGATGATCGGCTTGTTGCGAGTGAACAGCAGATCGAAGTCGCGGTCGTTCAGGCCGTGCGGGTGCTCGCTGGCCGATTGCAGCGTCATCAAGTCCACCACGTTGATGACGCGGACTTTGAGCTGCGGCGCATGCTGGCGCAATAGCTCCACAGCGGCCAACGTCTCCATCGTCGGCACATCGCCGCAGCACGCCATCACCACATCGGGCTCGGAGCCTGCGCCATCGCCGGCATTGTCATTGCTGGCCCACTCCCAGATGCCGATGCCGGCCGTGCAGTGTTTGATGGCCTGATCCATGTTCAGCCACTGCGGCGCGGGTTGTTTGCCAGCAATGATGACGTTGACGTAGTTTTGACTCTTGAGACAGTGATCGGTGACCGACAGCAACGTGTTCGCGTCCGGCGGCAGATATACCCGAATCACATCGGCCTTTTTGTTCACCACATGGTCGATGAAGCCAGGGTCCTGATGGCTGAAGCCGTTGTGATCCTGCCGCCACACATGCGAGGTGAGCAGATAGTTCAGCGAGGCCACTGGCCGGCGCCACGAGATATGCCGCGTCGATTTCAACCACTTGGCGTGCTGGTTGAACATCGAGTCGATGATGTGAATAAATGCCTCATAGCACGAGAAGAAGCCGTGCCGGCCAGTGAGCAAATAGCCCTCCAGCCAGCCCTGGCACTGGTGCTCGCTCAGCATCTCCATCACGCGGCCGTCGGGCGACACGTGATCATCGCTCGGCAAAATCTCGGCCACCGAGGTGCGGCTGGTCACCTCGAACACCGGCCCCCACCGATTGGACTCAGTCTCGTCGGGGCTGAAGATGCGGAAGTTGCGGCCGGTCTCGTTCAGCTTAAACACATCGCGAATGAACTGACCTTGCACGCGGGTGGCCTCGGCTTGCACGCCGCCAGGTGTGGGCACGGTCACGGCGTAATCCTCGAAATTGGGCAACCGCAATTGCCTGAGCAGCAGGCCGCCGTTGGCGTGCGGATTGGCTCCCATGCGGCGCTCGCCCTTCGGCGCAAGCGCGGCCAGCTCCGGTTTGAATTGCCCCAGATCATCAAATAATTCTTCGGGCCGATAGCTCTTCATCCAGCCCTCCAGAATTTTGACGTGTTCGGGTTTGGACTGCATCTCGGACAGCGGCACCTGATGGGCGCGCCAACTGCCCTCGGCCGGTTTGCCGTCGATGATGGGCGGGCAGGTCCAGCCTTTGGGGGAGGCAAGCACAATCATCGGCCACAACGGCCGCTGCTGGAAGCCGTGTGTGCGGGCCTGTGTTTGAATCTCGCGAATCTCGTTCATCACCTGATCGAGCGTCGTGGCCATCAGTTCGTGCATGAGCGCGGGGTCGTGACCCTCCACAAAATAGGGCTTGTGGCCGTAGCCGCGCAACAACTCTTCGAGCTCGGCGCGCGGGATGCGCGCCAGCACCGTCGGCCCGGCGATCTTGTAGCCGTTGAGATGCAGAATCGGCAACACCGCGCCATCGCTGGCCGGGTTGAGAAACTTATTCGAGTGCCAACTGGTGGCCAGCGCGCCGGTCTCGGCCTCGCCATCGCCGATCACACCAGCGACGACAAGATTGGGGTTGTCGAAGGCCGCGCCATAGGCATGCGAGAGCGAATAGCCCAATTCGCCGCCCTCATGGATGGAGCCGGGCGTCTCGGGCGCGACATGGCTGGGGATGCCGCCGGGAAACGAGAACTGGGTGAACAGCTTGTCCAGGCCGGCCTCGTCCTGGGTGATGGCAGTGTAAAACTCGCTGTAAGTGCCTTCCAAATAGACATTCGACACCAACGCCGGCCCGCCGTGCCCTGGCCCGGCGATATAGATCATGTCCAGATCG
>JBBQST010000092.1:0-11516 GCA_038213625.1 Thermoflexales bacterium | reverse complement strand
AGAAGTCAGCACCAGACTTTCTTTCTGCACCAGCAGCCAGCAGCCAGCCACCAGCCGCCCGCCACCAGCCACTTCCCAAATATTGCGAAACCTCAACATGTGCGCAAGCTCGGCACAACCTCATGCCGTTACGCTAAACGGCAGCAACGGAGTTAGGGGAAACCCCAATTTGCTACATGAATACCCTGGAGGTTGACTTGATGAACAAGCGAATTTTAAAAGGCGCGACGGCGCTGATGGCGGCGACGCTGATTGCCAGCGGCGCGGTGGCTGTTTCTTATAACCCAGCGGCGGCCAGCACCGGCCGGGCTGCGGTGGTGGCACAGGCCGAGGACGAAAAGGGTGTATTGATTGCACGCGTTGAGAAGAATGGCCCGGCCGCCAAAGCGGGTCTGCGGCGCGGCGATATTGTGCTGAGCCTGAATGGCACGGCCGTGGACGATGTGCAGGCGCTGCGCGATGCCGTGGCGGCATTGAAGCCCAATACATCGGTGAAGCTGGTGGTGGACCGTGGCGGCACCGAGCAAACTTTGAACCTGACGACGGGTGATCGTGATGGCGGGGCCTATTTGGGTATCTCGTTGGCGGACGCCCCATCTGGTTCCAGCACGGATCCCATGCCCAGCCCCAGCACGCGCCCAACCAGCCCCATGACCGAGACTGGCCGGACCCAGGTCATGCCGATGGGCGGCGCTTTTGGCCAGATATCGGTCACGGCCGTCATGACAGGCAGCCCGGCAGAGAAGGCCGGCCTCAAGCAGGGCGATGTGATCAGCGCCGTGGGTGGGCAGACGTTGGATATGCGCACCAACCTTGTCAGTGTGATCACGGCCAAGAAACCCGGCGACACGTTGACCCTGACTGTGAAAGCCGGCATCGAACAGGACGCGGCCACGCGCACGGTGAGTGTGACCCTGGGCACGAATCCGGACAAGGCTGGCGCAGCCTGGTTGGGCATTCAATACCGGCCCGCGTTCATGATGATGACCGAAGAGGGCGCGCCCTCCGGCAACACCATGCCTCAGCCACCGCGTGGCCGCAATCGCGTGCCGGGTCAACCCGGTCCACAGGCCCAGCAGGGCGCGTGGGTGGCCAGTGTGGTCACCGACAGCCCGGCCTCCAAGGCAGGCCTGGTCGAGCGCGATTTGATCGTTGAGTTCAACGGCAGCAAAGTGGCCAATGCCGAGGCCGTGGTCAAGGCGGTGCAGGCGCTCAAAGTCGGCGATGTGGTGACCCTGACCGTGATGCGCGGCAGTGAGAGCCAGCAGATCAAAGTGACCTTGGGTGACAACCCCGGGAACAAAGGCAAGCCCTACATGGGGCTGGAACTGGGTTCAGCGTCATTTCGGATGATGCCGGGTGCACGGGAGGGCAGTTTGGAACTTCCCTTTAACATGGGTGCCGATGGCATGCCCAACCTGGACGATCTGCTCAACCAGTTGCGGCAGCAGATGCCGGATGCAGTGCCAACTACACCGGATGGTTCGCCATCGCAGGGTAATTTGTGACTTTTGTAAGTTAAGCTAAAACAATCCCGCACACTTGCAAGTGTGCGGGATTGTTTTTCTGAGTGTTCAAAATGAGTAGCCTGTCGATTCGCTGGCGGTTGATCCTGAGTTATGCGCTGCTCACGGTGGTGACGGTGGGCATGATGCTGGGTCTCTCGGCCACCCTGCTGCGGCAATCTGTGGATCAGCAGGAGCGCGACTCGTTGCAGGCCAATGCCGATGCGATTGCGCAGCAGGCGGTGCCGTTGATGTGGCCGGCCCCGCAGCCGCGTGCGCTACAACAGCTGGCGCGTGCATCGGCCTTCCTGGGCAATGTGCGGGTGCGCATCGTGACCGAAGACCAGACCGTGCTGGCCGATTCGGGCCAGCGCGCGCCGGACACCCAGGAAATCATGATCGACGGCAAGACCTTTCGCCTGGTGCGCCGTGAAGACAGTTATTGGGGCGTGCGCTTCGTTTTTCAGGAAGTGAACGGCAGCGCTGATGCCGAGACGGCCACGCCGCCCCAGGCTCAACTCGAAGCCGCGTTGGTGCGAGTCTCGCAATCGGCCATCACCACGGGCAATGCGCGGGTGCCGACACTGGGCTTTGTGCAGGTGAGCAACCTGCGCCAGACCGGCAGTGCCAACTTGGGCCAGACCCTACAAACACTGGGCGCGGCTGGTATTGCGGCGTTGGTGTGCGCGGTGCTGATCGGGCTCGCGATCAGCCACAGCCTGATGGTGCCGCTGCGCAAACTGGCCGGCGTGTCGTCGCGCATGGCGCAGGGTGATTTGAGCGCCCGGGCCGATATGCCGGGTCGACAGGACGAGATTGGCCAACTGGCCGAGCAATTTAACCAGATGGCGGCCAAATTGCAGCAAAGCTTTGCGGCGCTGCAAAGTGAGCGCGATGCGCTGCGGCACTTCATTGGCGACGCCTCGCACGAGTTGCGCACGCCCATTACCTCGCTCAAGCTCTATAACGAGCTCATGCGAGACGGCGTGGCCGACGAGCAGGCTCGCGCTGAGTTTCTGGCCGAGAGCGAGAAGCAACTGAACCGCCTGCAGTGGATTACCCAGAACCTGCTGGACCTCTCGCGGCTGGATGCCGGGCTGACCCAGTTGAACCTGACCCGCGAGGACATCGACGATGTGGTGCTGTCGGTGGCGGCGGGATTCAAGCCAGTGGCTGCTGATAGAGCCATTGAGCTGACGGTGCGCAAGCTGGCTGAGCCGGTGCGGGTGTGGGTGGACCGGGCGCGCATCGAGATGGCGCTGTCGAACCTGATCGACAACGCGGTGAAATTTACGCCCGAGCATGGCCGGGTGGAGGTTGCAATTTTGGCCGTGGCACATGCCAGTGTCGAAATCAGCGTGAAGGATTCGGGCATGGGTATCTCGGCTGAGGATTTGCCGCACGTGTTCGAGCGGTTTTACCGGGGTCAGGCCACCCAGGCGGTGCCGGGGCATGGGCTGGGTCTGGCGATTGTGCAGAGCGTGGCGCAGGCGCACGGCGGCCAGGTGGGCGCGACGAGTGAGGTGGGCGTTAGTAGCACGTTTACGTTGCACATCCCAATCGGGAAAGCGCCGGCCAGCAATTGAGTTTGGCCGAAGATCGTGCACGTCAAACGTGTCACGTGCACGTGCACGATCTTTTGCACCACAACCATTGACCCGCGGCATGCTTGTTGTGTAAAATGCACGGCCGTTGCGGTGGCGTAGCTCAGTGGTAGAGCAGGGGACTCATAAGCCCTTGGTCGCAAGTTCAAGTCTTGCCGTCACCATATTGAACATGCGGCTGTCTGATTCAGACAGCCGCATGTTGCTTTTTCGGTCGAGAACGCGTGCGTCTCACGACGTGTGCGCTTCACAATGTTTGTAGTTGCTTTTGCAGGGCTGGCCGCCGCTTGTATTGCTCCTTCAACTGAGTGAGATAGGCCTTCCACTCGCGCGTTTGTCCCAGCACTTCATGGGCGCGCTTCATGCGCTTGAGCCAGCCGGCCGCCTCCGCGTAATACTTGCTTTGTGTTAGTTCGATCAGCGCCTCGGCCTGCTCACGGCTTGCCTTCATCACCCAGGCCGGCCGTTGATCGATGACGCCGTCGGCCACCAACGCAACCAGGCGATCGTCATCCAGATGCGCGTTCGCGATGACGATGGCCTCGTCCCATTGCGCTTCGAACAGCAACACCTCGGCCAGAATATGCTGGTCAAACAATTTGTGCAACACCTTCATCAATTCGGGTTGAAGGGTGGCCCAGTTCGCCCTGGCCAATCGCTTAATCGCCTTGTAAGTGTCCAACTTTGGATGATCGAAGAAGGCGGCTTGCCACGCGCCCAGCGCCTGCGTTTTGCGGCCTTGAGCCTCCTCAAGTGGCGCAAGCCATTCGCCCAGCAACGACTTACGCCCTTCCAGATTCAATCCCGACTCGCCGACGGCGATGGCATCCTCGACATGATCGGGATGGTTGAGGGTGTGCAGGCGCTTGCCGATTTCGTAGGCTTCGTCGGTTTGGGTGAGATGTGATTTGGCAAATGTGACTGCTTCGGGCACGCGGTTCAAATCGAGCAATTTGAAGACGGCGCGCAGATGCCGGCCGGTGCGCGCACTTAGTTCCAGAAAGGCCTCGTCGTCCTTGCGCCGGTTGAGCACGTTGAGTTTGGCCTCGATCAAATCGCCGGCGTGGGTGAAATCCTGATCGTATCCGACGTAAATAAAGTCGTCGTAGTCGAGTCCACCTTCATCAATCAGTTGCTTGTCCTCGGCCCAATGCGAGCGGGTCGTCTGGGTGATGGCCGGGGCGGTTGCCGGCGAATCAGAGTCCCAGCCATACGTGGCGGCCTCAATCGCCACATCCAACCCGCCCATGCCGTAGTTATCCAGGCGCGCGTTCAGCGCTTCGAGCTTCTTGCGCCAGGTTGATCGCTCGGCCTTGCTGAGATCCATGCTCAGAATGGCCTCGGCCATGGGCATACCAAGCCCAATCGCAAAGTCGCCGAGTTCGCCATCCGAGTCATCCACAAGCTCAACGCCCTTCAAGGATTCCTCGGCCAGAACCATCAGAATGGCGAGAGCCGTCTCCGCATCGTCGGCTTCGAGGAACTCTATGGCCGATGCCTGCACCTGCTCAAGTTGCCCCGTGACATTGCCGGCATGCCAGTAGGCCTCGGACATGCGCATGTCGTCCAGACCGTGAAAGATGCCGCGCACCTGACGGGTATAGGCCGATACATCGACTTTGGCTTTGCGCTTCTGTTTTGGTGTTTTGCCTTTTTGATTCAGTAAGGTCAGCGCCGTTTCGACTTCGTTAGTGAGATCAGGGTGATTGCGCAGAAGCTTCGTCAGTATCGCGGCCAGGTCATCGCGGCCGAGCGGCGCGATCATGTCTTTGGGGCTGCGTTGCTGTGCAAATTGCTCGGGCTCGTGAATAAAAGCCAGTAACAATGCGACGATGTGTTTGCAGTAACCGTCATACACGTAGTCACAGGTGCACGTGGCGGTTCGCACGCCGGCTTTATCCAACTCGACCTGCACGCTGTAATACGGCACCATGCTGCCTTCGCATTGGCCACGCAAGGTTGTTTCCTGGATCGTTGCGCTGGAGATGGCACCCCGCTGATACAAGTCCTGACCGCGCTGGTAACTTTGCGGCGTGGAACCGGCTCGAACACTGGCGTCGCTCAAATGAGGCAATGGCATATCGGGAATTGTAATGAGTCGGGGTGATCGGCTAAGATTTTGGTGGGGCAAAATGCTGTAAGGCTGTGTCGATGAAGGCTTGCCAAATGGGGTTCGGCACCCACAGTTTGTTCAGATCGCGGCGCGCCTCACGCTCTGGCAGGTGCAGTTGGGTCTCACTTGCGCTTGAGCGAACTCATCAATAGTTCCAAAGCCGCCATCGCCTCATTCAACGATTTGCGGGGATGCGCTGAACGTGCCACCCATAGCGCCGCTTCATTCATCGCGCCAGATAGCAAATGCGCCAGTGCCTCAATGGGCTGGCGCGCGATGTCGCCGGCGTCCATCAGAGCGCGCAGCACCTCCTTTAGAGAATTGAGCGAGTACTTCGAATCCATCTCGCGCCAGACGTCCCAGCCCAACACGGCCGGGCCATCGATCAGCATGATTTGCTGCGTATCGGGGTCGGTGCTGGCCGACAGAAAGGCGCGGCACCCGGCGACCAACTGATCCCACAGGCCGGCGTGTTGGCCGGCCGCAGTATCGACTCGCCTGGCCACATCGCGTTGCACATCGTCGAGCACAGCGCGAAACAAAGCCTGCTTGTCCTTGAAATGATGATAGAGCGCGCCACGGGTGACGCCAGCCGCCTGGACCAGCGCTTCCGTGCCGGTGTGGGCATAGCCGTGTTTGGCGAACTGGCCGCGTGCAAGGCTGACCAGTTTTTGGGTGGTGGCTTCGGTTTGGGCCGCTTTGGTGATGGGTGCTCTTTTTGTCATGTCCACTCCTTGACATACATACAGGCTGAATGTATTATACATGCATACGCATACATACTGTATGTATCTTTTAGGATCAATGGAGGCAGTATGAAACTTTCAAGCTTTTATCCGGTGCTTGCAACCCCGAAAGAGCTAGTCGTGCCGATGCGCGACTTCTACGTCCATTACTTCGGCTTTGAAGTGACCTTCGAGGCCGATTGGTATGTGAGTTTGCGGCGACACGGCGATACACCCTACGAATTGGCAATTTTGCAGTTCGACCACCCGACGGTGCCAGAAGCCTTGCAGAAGCCTGTGCAGGGCATCTTGTTGAACTTCGAGGTGGATGATGTGGATGCTGAGTATCAGCGCCTGATCCAGGAAGCCCAGTTGCCGTTGCTGCGCGATATCAAGAGTGAGGCATTTGGCCAGCGGCACTTCATCACCCGCGACCCAAGCGGGGTGCTGGTCGACGTCATCACCGTCATCCCGCCATCAGATGAATTTGCGGCGCATCCTAAACTGGGTTGATCAGGTTTTAAGGTTGGTAAAGTGTTTAAACTTATCGCCAACGACACGCCGATAACTTCCGACACCTTAAACACTTTACCAACCTGCCCAACCTTAAAAACCTGCTACTTATCCCACTTCTTATCCGGCTGATAAAAGCCGAGCTTGGGCGTGTTCCACGCATCCGTCGGCTCAAATAACCCGCTGGTGGGCCGCAGGCCTTCGCGAATGTTGTCGAGATCAAGGTCGACGCCGAGGCCCGGCTTGTCCGGCACCGTCACGTAGCCGTCCTGAATGTAGTCCTTGGGCAGACCGGTCACCAAACCCTCCCAGAAGGGCAGATCGAGCCCATGATGTTCGAGCGCGACGAAGCTGGGGATGGCCGCGGCGGTGTGCAGGTTGGCCATGAAGGCGATGGGCGAACCGGCGAAGTGCAGGGCCGTCGGCAGCCTATATTTCTCGGCATAGTCGGCAATCTTCTTGGTTTCCAACATGCCGCCCGAGGTCAGCAAATCGGGGTGAATGATGTCCACGGCGCGCTTCTCGATCATCTCGCGGAAGCCGTCCAGCAGGTAAAGTTCTTCGCCCGCGCAGGTCGGCACTGGCACCGCATCGGTCACCTGCTTGTGGCCGTCCACGTCCCACCACTGCACCGGGTCTTCCATCCACGCCAGGCCATACGGCGCAAGGGCGTGGCCGAGCTTGATGACTTCCTTGACCGTCATCATGCCGTGGCCGTAGTGGTCGATGCACAGTGAGGTGTCCCAGCCCACGGCCGCGCGCACCGCGCCCACGACTTCGGCCATGCGCGCAATGCCGGCGTCGGTGACATGCACGCCAGTGCCGCTGCCCGGCGCGTTGTTCCAACTGCCGGTTTGATATTCGTGCCGGGTGGGTGAGCCGATGTGCATGTCTTTCATGCCTTCGAGCAGGTGCAGGCCGATGTCAAACTTGATAAAGGTCATGCCGAGTGCTTTGCGGCCCAGCACCCGATCCACATAGCCCTGCGGCGTGGTGTCCTCGGGGTGGGGCGTGTCGGCATACAAGCGAATCTTGTCGCGATATTTGCCGCCGAGAAACTGGTAGCACGGCACGCCGTAGACTTTGCCGATCAGGTCCCACAGCGCAATTTCGATGCCGCTGACGCCGCCGCCCTCGCGGCCCCAATTACCAAACTGCTTCATGGTGCGAAACAGCATGTCGATGTTGAGTGGGTTCTTGCCCAATAACTGGCTCTTGAATTGCAGGGCGTTCTCGACGTGGCCGGCGTCGCGCACTTCGCCGATGCCGTAGACGCCCTGGTTGGTGTCGATGCGCAGGATGGGGTAGTCGTAGTTGCTGGCCACCACGGCCAGCCGCATGTCGGTAATCTTCAGATCGCTAGGGGCCGAGTAGGTGTTGACCTTGTCGGTGATCTTGTCAATCGTCTCGTCTTTTGGGGTTCGTTGTGCCATACGGCGATTGAACACTGAGAGCCGGACATGCGCAATTGGCGGTTGTGCTTTGGAATGGAGGCTTCAGCCGACTCCCCGCTTGCGCGTCTGCGCGCCGGAGTCGGCTGAAGCCTCCATTCCAAGGAGCTAATGTTGCCGCTTTGAGCCGTGGCGCAACAGCAACACGCCGGCCAGCCCCAGCAACACATATGGCGTCGTGTCGAGTGGAGCCAGGGGTGCAGGAATTTGGGCCAGTGCTTCGGGTGTTATTGCGCGCCGGCGCTCCAGCTCCAACTTCAAGCTCGCTTCGGCGCGTTGCATGCTCCAAGTGTGGTTGTGCCGAAACAGGGGTTTGAGCAGGAACGAGAACTCGCGCAAGATTGGCTTATCGGCCCGCACCAGCCAGTCATAGGTGATATCGACCCAGGCCCCATCCTGCACGAAGGTCCAGATGCCGCGGCCAGTGAGGTCGCCCCACACCTGGACGGTGAAGCCGTGTGAGTAGTTGATCTCGGTAAGGCGATAGGCAAACATCAGCGAATAGGGCAGCCAGCCTCTGGCATGGATCAGCCCCGACTGATCCAGCCCGAATTGATTGCGGTCGTCGGTGTTGGTGATGCCGGGATAGATGACGTGCAGGCCGAGGTAGGTGGACGGCCACCAGCGCGGGTAGTCGGTGCTTTTGAGCAGAATATCGGCCACTTCGTTCAGTGTGGCTTCCACCCGCCAACGATCAATAAAGTGATAGGCCGTTGCGTCCATGGTTTGTGTTAGTGGGTCGCGCCGAATTGGGTTTGCCGGCCCTCAAATGAGCCCAGCGTTCACGGGGTTCTATGGTTGAAGACTGACTTAGAGCGGGTGGCTAATTGGTGTCCGAAAATGAACCCACCCCCAGCCCCTCCCAAAGGGAGGGGAGAGCGGAATCCCCCTCCCAAAGGGAGGGGTTAAGGGTGGGTCATTCATCGTATGCCATCTCGCAAGCTGCTCTAGGCTAAGCATACTCATCAGCAGCAACGTGGCCATCACCAGCACATAGGCAACGGCCAATATCGCACGCATTGCTGGCCGTGTTGGCGTTAATGACACCGGTTCGATTGTTTTTCTCATGATCATCCGTCCAATGGACCGAGAAAGTGGCGTCACGGCCTTTTTCTCAAGCAAAATAGCCTGGCACGAGGGCGTTTGTATTTCAACAATCTTTTGTCAGTCTTTGCACTTTCAACGCCTCATCAGTATGCTTGTAAGTCCCAAATATCAGGCCGCTCGGCCTGTAACGATGATGAATAAAAATATGGAGACTCTCTTGATCTCGCCCTATCGCGGCCAACTTGTCAACCTCATCCTCACCGGTGACGCTCGCCAACACGCCATCGAAGAAGCCGTTTCACTGCCCTCGATTCAACTCTCGCCGCGCACCCTGTGCGATCTGGAGTTGCTGGCCACCGGCGGGTTCTCGCCGCTCGACCGCTTCATGAACAAGGGCGATTATGAGCGCGTGCTGCACGAAATGCGGCTGGCCGACGGCACCTTGTGGCCGATGCCGATTACATTGCCGGTCGACAAAGAGCAGGTCCGGCTTGGTGAGAAAGTGGCGTTGCGCGATGCGCGCAACAATCTGCTCGCCATCATGACCATCGACGAAGCCTACTCATGGGACCCCGAAGTGGAAGCGCGCCTCGTGCTCGGCACCACCGACTCGCGGCACCCGCTGGTGTCCGAGATGGCGCGCTGGGGCAAGGTGTGCATCTCCGGCCCCTTGCAAGTGGTGAACCTGCCCACGGCCTACGACTTTGTGGAACTGCGCCGCACGCCGGCCCAGGTGCGCGAACTGCTCAGCAAAATGGGCAACGAAAAGGTGGTCGCGTTTCAGACCCGCAACCCCTTGCATCGCGTGCACGAGGAGCTGACCAAGCGCGCGGCCGCAAGCGTCGGCGGCAGCCTGATTATTCATCCCGTGGTGGGCATGACCAAGCCCGGCGATGTCGATCACTACAGCCGCGTGCGCATCTATAAGGCGCTGGTCGAGAAATACTACGACAACAACAGCACGGTGCTGAGTTTGTTGCCGCTGGCCATGCGTATGGCCGGCCCGCGCGAGGCGTTGTGGCACGCCATCATTCGCCGCAACTACGGCGCGACACATTTCATCGTGGGCCGCGACCACGCCGGCCCCGGCAAAGACAGCACCGGCAAGCCGTTCTACGGCCCGTATGACGCGCAGGAATTGGTGAAGCAGCATGCCGAGGAGATCGGCGTGCAGATGATCCCGTTCATGGAACTGGTCTATCTGTCCGACCGCGACGAGTATGTCGAGAGCGACAAGATTCCGGCCGGTGCCACGGTGGCGAATATTTCTGGCACGCAGGTGCGCGATGACTTTCTGGCCAAGGGCAAGCAGTTGCCGGCCTGGTTCACCCGCCCCGAGACCAGCGACATTCTGGGCGGCATGTTCCCGCCGCGCAACAAGCAGGGCTTTTGTATCTGGTTCACCGGCCTGAGCGGGGCCGGCAAAACCACCACATCCGAAGCGCTCATCTCGATGCTGTTAGAGCGCGGCCGGCAAAGCACCGTGCTCGACGGCGATGTGGTTCGCACCCATCTCTCCAAGGGCCTGACCTTCAGCCGTGAAGATCGCGATGCCAACATTTTGCGGATCGGCTTTGTGGCGGCCGAAGTGGTGCGCCACAACGGCGTGGCCCTGTGCGCGGCCATCAGCCCCTTCCGCAACGCGCGTGATGCCGTGCGCCGCCTGATCGAGGACATCGGCGAGGATCGTTTCGTCGAAGTGTTCGTAGACACGTCGGTGGAGGAGTGCGAGCGCCGCGATGCCAAGGGCATGTATGCCAAAGCGCGCCGTGGCGAGATCAAAGGCTTCACCGGCGTGGACGACCCGTATGAGGTGCCGATCAACCCCGAGATCACCCTGAACACTGTCACCAACACCCCCGAAGAATGCGCCCGCCAGATCATCGCGCATCTGGAATCCAAGGGTTTCGTGTAGAACTAGTGCACAAGTCAGACGTCTTCCTAGACGTCTGACTTGTTTTGCGGTTCAAATCTCTATAATCTGCGCCGAGGTGATGAGTGCTAGCCGTAATTGAGCAAAACCGAGCGGTGGTTGAAGGCTTGTGCCGGCAATACGGCGTCCGCCGGCTGGATGTATTCGGCTCCGCAACCAGCGACGCTTTTGATGCCGCCCACAGCGACATTGACCTCCTGGTCGAGTTCAAGCCCGACTATGATCTCGGTCCATGGATGAAGCATTATTTCGAGCTGCGCGAATCACTTGCCACTGTGTTAGGCCGCGATGTAGACCTCGTGATGGCTGATAGCGTCACAAACCCGTACCTCGTTCAAGCCATTCAAACTTCGCGCCGGCCCATCTATACACTCGAAATCCCCCAAACTGCTTGAAGATATTCGTGTGGCTGCGAACTACAGGTAGTCAAAGCACACTGCCTAAGCCGTCATTCTCGCGAACGCGTCCCCGCAGCGGGGCAGAATCCAGGCGTAACCACAACCCAACAGTCGGTCAAGCCCTAAGTTAGTGCTCAAAAGTAATAGCCACAATTCAAAACGTCAATTCCTTAAGTGAGTGCAACGTCCAAGGGAAGTCATTGAGTAACCCCGTCATTCCCGCGAGC
>JBBQST010000091.1:0-11547 GCA_038213625.1 Thermoflexales bacterium | reverse complement strand
CGGTTCATCCCCACACGCGTGGGGAACACATAGCTTTCGCATCTTGCCTAGGGTGTCCGGCCGGTTCATCCCCACACGCGTGGGGAACACGGAGTTTGCGCTAATCGGCGACGTGCCGGGGACGGTTCATCCCCACACGCGTGGGGAACACTGGCCGAGCCGGTGCCGGGCTCGGCTGATTTACGGTTCATCCCCACACGCGTGGGGAACACACTAGATGCGCGGCTTGAGTTCGTCCTAACACCCATTAGTGGGTATTGATAACTAAGGATTGTCCTTCGGCGGCATCGTAATCGTCAGCCAGCCATTCTTGCGCGGCGGTTTGCCCTCGGCGTTCGCGCCTTTCTGAATCTTACTATGCGGAATGCGAATGAGCTGGATGCCGTCGAAATCCACGATGCGGCGGTCGGTGTCGCCGGCCTTGCGCATGGCAAAGCGCTGCTCGGTGTTGGTGGACCAGATTTGAATGACGCCGCCAACGTCCTGGCCCTGCACACACTTCCACCATAGCTTCTCACGCACCAGCGCCGACACATGGCCCACAAAGGTGCCAGTATGCGGCTCAATCAGCCAGCGGGTCAGCTCGCCGCGCAGGGCGGCCGGCACCCGCTCAAGAATCATCACCATCATCGCGCACCACCTCCTGCTTCGTTCTCAATTCTTCATTCTCAATTTCTTCGTCTTCCTCGTCTGGCGGCCCCCACCAATCTTCGGGCTTGGCGTCATCGTCGGCATCGGCCTCGCGGGTCTCGGCGGCCTCGGATGAGATGTTTAGCAGCGCGTCGATGTTGGGTAGGATGCGCTCCAGCAAGCGCGCCTGCTTGAACGCCTCGCGGCAATTGCGGCGCACTCGCGCTTCCACCTGATGGGTGCCCTCGGCCACCGTGCGAAACGCGACCGGCACCGTCAAGTCAGCCTTATACAGATCGGCCACATCGTAGACAAACGACAACTGTTTGCCGGTGTGCACAAACCCCAACGCTGGCGAATAGCCGCCGCTGACGATGGCCGCGTGGCACACTGCATTCAGGCAGGCATTGGCCGACGACAACGCCCTATTTAGGGGATCGGCATTATTCCAATTGCTGCGGTCGTAGTTGCGAGCCACCCAGCGCACGCCAAATTGCTTGCTAGCCTCAGCATACGCCTTGCGCACCCGCGCGCCCTCCATGCCGCGAATCACTTGCAGGCTGAGACCGGGTTCCAACACCTCGGTAAAGCGCTGGCGATACATGCCCACCACCACTTCCATGCGTTTGATGGGGTTGCACGACAGCTCGGCCTGGCGCAACAGGTGGTAGGCCTTGCGCGTCTCGCCGCTGCCCTGGGCATAGAAGCGCACGCCGTCCTCGCCGGTCCAGTTCACCAGGCAGCCGTTATCGGCCAGGGTCTTGATGGCCGCGTGGGTGATCGAGGTGCCAGGGCCCAGCATCAGCGCCGTCAGTGAGGTGATGGGCACGTGGGTGATGCCGTCTTTGTCGTGGATGTCGATGGCGTGGTTGGCCTGCTCCACCTTGGCGTGCTCGATGTAGAGATAGCTCAGGCTATCGCGCAGCCGCGGCAGCAGGTGCAGGTCTTTGATCTTGGTGATGCGCATGGTGTGTGGGGTTTATAGGCGACAGGGGGCCAGGGTGAGGAGGCCGCACCCATCACTCTTAGACGTGCCGATCCCGCTGTGCAAGGTCTTGAGGGCTTGCTCAGGGTTGGTCACTTCGAGCAGGCCATCGAACTGAACCTGCAAAAAGCTGAGGGCATGTGCGCCTTTGTGAATGAGTTGCTGGTTGAAGGCTTCACGGCTGGTTGTGGCATATAGCAGCCGCAAGCCCCCATCGAGCTCAACTTCGCCGTTGGGCGTCGCTCGACCAGAGAACTTGCGCTCCAACCATTTCAATTGCTCCTCTTCGCCCAGAATCGCGATGCGCTTACCATCACGTTTTTCTCCTGGGCAACCCGCAGACAGACGCTTGGTTGGATTGGCGACCAGGCGAAATTGCAGCCTTTGTCCAACCGCGAGACTCACCTGCATCTCACGACTTTGGGCCACCTGACGCAAATAGGGCTGGTCGTAGCGATCTTTGAAAGATTCAAGCACCCCCCAATTGGGCTTGGTGCGGCTTTGCACAATGACAGCGGGTGTTGACCCAGATTCCAGTCGAAACAGCACATCTTCTTTTTGTGCATTGCTGCGTGGGATGTTGGTGTTCGTGCTGCCAAATGCACGCGTGATGAGCGTGCGATGCAGCTCATGCGAGTGCCGAATGTCTCGGCGCGCCTGTTCATTACGCACGTTGGGTATCAGCAAAGACAGATACATGAATCATGCCTCCTGTGTGTTTTTGCTTTGCAGAGGCGCAAAATAGGTTTTGACGCGCCGATCCAGGAATTGACGATTGCCATGGGCAAATGAGATGGGTTGATCGGGCCGCACGCTTTCGCCGTGTTCATCTTCAACGATCCGACGCACGGTTTGTGATGGGTCTGCATCTTCGAAGACAGGCCTGTGTTTTGTTAGCGCAATGATGAGATCGGCATCGTGCATGCCATCTTCAATTCCAATTGGCAGGCTGGGCACAAAAGCCTTGCGGCCCAGAAACAACATCCAATGAGGATGAAGCAAAGCATTGTGCGCCATACTTAGCACGTCCACATCGCCCTCTAAACCCACCAGAAACGCGGCATCGGCCAGATAGAAACGTTGCGAGAGTTCGGTGCCTTTGAGATTGGCGAAAGGCTTGCCGCCGGCCTTCATCACATCTTTGGCCGTGTGGTAATCCATCTTGAGAATGCCTTCGCGATCCACCCGAACACCCATGCGAAGTGCAGCCAGATCGGCAATGGGCTCGGCGCGGTCGCGCCCGAGTGCGGCACACAGCAGCCCAATCACCCCGCTTTTACTAGGCTCCAGGCCCGTATCGCGGTGAGTGAAATTGCTTTGAACCCCCCAACTTTGCATCGGCGCGACCAACTGCAACAGCAGCGTGGCCATAGCTCAAGCTCCCTGGCTTAGCGCGCCGGTGACCGCGTTCACCAACACATCCAGCGCACTGTTGTTGTCGCCAGCAGATGCAGCCACGGCCTCTTGCAGCTTACCGGAAATGGCACTCTTCGCCTGGCGGCTGGCAACCACGCTTTTGGCAAGCACAGTTTTAGCGCCATATCGATCAAGGTGATCATCAAACTCGGCACACAGTTGTGCAACCGAAGCCTCGGTCAGATTCGTGTCGCGGCCGGCCTTGATGGGTTTCTCGAAGGCATTGACCATCGACCAACCCTGACTGTTGCTCGCGCGCACCACGGCGAGTACGCAACCAGGGCGGGTCTCCTGGGCATGGCTGTTTTTCTTGCCGCTGGGAATCATGGCTTCACTGGCGCGGATGAACGCCTCAACCGATTTGCGCGCCAGCTCGGCATCGCCGCCCAGATTGCGGGTGAGTTGTCCCACATCAATGCGGGCATAGCGGTAGAAGCATGCACTGTTGAAGTAGGCCACATCGAGGAATGCTGCGCCGGAGTCATCTCTGGATTTCAGCTCATCCATTGCGGTGTAGTAATCGATCTCGGCTTTGAGCACCGCATGTGTGCTAATGGCATGGGCCACCTGGCAAGCAGCGTCGATATTTGTCTCTGGCTTATCTGCCAACATTCGCCCGAACAGTGCAATGTCAGGCGCGCTGGTTCGTCGCTCAGTTTCTTTAATGAGGCTCGTGACCAGTTCGTTAACAGCTGAAGACTCGGCTTTATCAGCCTTTGCCTTTTTGCCCTTGATTGGCTTAGCGGCGTCAGTAGATTGCGGCAGTAATACAAGCTGCGAAACCTCATCCCAGTTCTGGTTGAGCCGTTCAGCAGCCCAACTTAATTCATCTGCGCTGAGATAGAGCAAGACAGCCGTTTCTTGCTTGCGCTTCTCATCCATCTTGCCGGCGTAGGCTCCTGCAAATGCACCTGCGACTGTCGCGGCTTCCTCTTCTGTTTTGCCCAAGGCCTTCAATTGCTGCACAAGCTCTCCTGCAATTAGCTTTGTGCGGTGGCTCAATGGCACGCCGGTATATTGCTCGAAGACAGACTGACTGTCACGCATATCCAAGTCTTTGCCGGCATAGCGAATATTGCGTTTGAGGCACTGCGATGAAATGCGTGTGCGGCGCACGCCGCCGAAGTCAGTCTCCTTGGGCTGGCCGACATCGTCACGGTTCAAATTGCTGGGGGGGAAGTTCTGGAGGATATGGAGTTCAACAAACATGGTTTTGGTCCTTATAGATACACGTAGAGGCGAAGCATTCACACATGAAATGCAGCGAATGCTTCGCCCTTGCCAATGATATTTATTCGCTGTCTTCGACTTGAGCTGTGGCCGTCTCGCTTATGGCCGAGCGCTTGCGCCAGAAGCTGCTGGCCCATTTCTTTCGTACGCTATCGCGCCACCTATCGTTATTGCTTTTCCACGCGGCTGCTTGACGAATCAGCAAATGCCAGTTGACCGGCACATTCCTGGACTTAAGCAGCATGACGGCCTGACGCAATGCCACATCAAAGCTTTCGGCATCTGTGGCCAACAAAGACATGAAGCGGCTCTCGACGTTAGGCGGTGGATCTTCGCCTACGGGGAACATGTCGCGAAAGTGATCGCCCATGTTGCCCTTGCCATTCGGCTCATCATGTAGCGCAAATAACGCGCCGATGAGATAGGTCGAAGCCTCGCGCACATTGCCGTCTGTCTCGCTCAGTTGGGGTTGCACGGCACGCATCGCCTCAACCTGACTGCCGGCCGAGTTGGCCAGCCAACGGCGCATGGCCGCCAGCGCGGCGCGGTCATCGCGTTCACGCAGCCCTTCCAAATAACTCACAAATGAATCTGGCTGTTCTACTTTGTTTGGAGCCTGTTCAGTGGGTGTCTCGGTCATTGGGTTACTCCTTGCTCTGCTGGCTGGGTCGAATCTTTGTTGCGTCCGGCCAAAGCAAAGTTCAGGCCTTTGTCAAATTCCTCGCGGGCCAGTGCCCGTGCGCGGTAGGCGCGCATGTCGGTGCCGATGCAGGTCTCGGCGTAGTCAAAAGCGGCATTGGCAGCCCGTCGTAAGTGGGCGCGCCAGGTTTGCAGCGCCGTTTGTGGATTGGCCGGCAAACCCTCGATCAGCGCATTGAAGTGAACTTCGAGCCGGCTCCAATAGCGCTGGTCTGCGTGCCAGGATGAGGCAAGTTTCTTGATGCTTTCGCGATCATCTTTGCTGATATCTTTGTCCTCTGTTCCAGATTTGAGATACCAGTGGGCGAGCGTGTTGAGGCCAAAATAAACTTTTGTCGATATAGTCTCGGCCAGTTCTAGAGAACTGGAAAGCGCACTGACTTGTGTTTGATCTTGCAAATACGCGACAGGCAATGGAAGGCTTTCCGCGCGCAAAAACTCAATGCTGGCACGATCTTTTGCCATACCCAGCGCCATCAATTGGAATCGTTGTGTGTCGTCTATCTTTCCTTGACTTACCAATGTTCCAAGCCATCGCACCACGAGCGGTGGTCTTGATTGATCTCCCAACTTCAACAACGTCGCACTATCACGCCACAATGCTTTTTCGGTGCGAAAACACAAAATATTCCAGCCCTCTTCTTCGTTTTTGATGTATTGCTTTTGTGGGTCAATATCATGGGCGTGCAAACGCAATCCTGGCACCCAGCGCATGCGGTCAACCCAAGTCTGTCCATCGACTTGCGTTGCGTATAACTTCACCTTTCGGTTTTGCCAGGTTAAATAGTCCAGATATCCGCGCGGCTTGCTACGGTCCGGCAAAAAGGCATCATCACGCTCCCATGCAGGGCAATCGTCATCTTCGTTAGGCATAGGCGTTTCGCCAGAGACTTCGACCATGTTGAGAACCAGCGTCTCCAAGAGAGAACGGCCCTGAGCGAAAAATAGAATGCCCTTTGCACCAGGGGCATCTGTGAACTTTTCAGGTAACCCACTCAATCCACCAATCCCAAAAGCTTGCGACACCAGCAACGTCCTTGCTGCCTGCGCAGGTGAAAGCATTACTTCGAAACTGTCCAGATGATGGTCGAACAGCGTGCCGTTGTTGCCGCTCGCCATGTGAATCACAAGACTGGTGAGCGACTTGTCCGAAACGCGTGAGTCATCCGCCTGCATAAACGGCTGCTTCTCGTCAAACAAATCAAACTTGCGTTGCCACTCCTTCAAATACTGATCCAGTGCAACCATGTCAAAACCCTGTTCTCGGCGCTGCCACAGCTTGCGCCACTCCGTCGAATTTTTAGGGCCGAACACACGATGTAGCACGGCCAGCAACAAGCGATATAGCGCGGCAGTTTCCAGGGGCGTATCTCCACGAATCTCGCGCAAGACATGCGCCTGAGCCAGTGCCTCACGCAAACCCAGCTCGATGCGCACGCCATCCGCACGAATGCATGGAATCCAATGTTCGGTGATGAGGTTAAATGTAAATGTCATCGTCGTCTCCTTGTCTTTACGATTTACTAATTTCCAGTCCATACTCATGGGTGAGTTTGAGTGTGTAGCCGCTATCACCTAATACGCAGATGCCGGCTTCAAAAATCAGCACGCGGTGGTAACGCAACGCAGCCACTTTCTTCCAGCGTGTGAGAATGAGACTGGTGGGCTCGACTGTAGGGGTTTGCAACAAATATCCTTCAATTGGCGGGCGGCGAATTGCTAATGCCTGCCGCGCTAAATCACGCGCCTGCGTTCTATTGGGTTTGATGCGCGGGTTATAGGCCGCAGTCTTGCCTTCAGTGTCCAGGTGCAGTTGGCAGTTGATGCGATGCAGACACACCACACTGATGCCAGGCCGGTCTGAGCGGGTATACGCCTGAAACACGGCATTCACCCTGGGATCATCCTCTTCCAATTCCAGGTTCTCACGCTCCATCACTTCTTCATCGGGCCTGGGCACAATGCGTTGTCGGGCAGTGAAGCGTTCATCATGCACTGCTTTATCCGCAGCTTGCCGTGTCCGATCCAATGTGGCTTGGATAGCGGCTGTAACACTCGGCAATGGCTGGTTGCCATACACCTGCTCAATCAACTCACTCAAATCAGCGGGCAGCGCCACTTGTGCCAGCGGCCGATGTTTGAGCGCCAGCCACGAGCTCAGCAACGTAAACTCGTCATAGACCAGCTTATCGGCCTGGCTCAGCTTGGGCAAATCCTCTACTGTGTCTGGTTCGGCGATGAGTAGCCGATAGGGTTGCTTGCGCGCGTTGCCATTTACGGAATGCCGTTGCAAGCGGCCGGCGCGCTGCAACAACAAATCCACCGGCGCAAGGTCACTGATCATGATGTCAAAATCCAGATCAAGACTCTGCTCAATCACCTGGGTGGCCACGACGATGGCCTTGTGCGGTGGGCGCTTTGGATTAGGTTTGCTTTTATCCTGTGTGTTCGGCCCAAACTTGTCCAATACTTTGTTTTCGATGTCTTCGCGCCACGCCATCGGAAAGCGAGCATGGAACAAAATCAGGTTTTCGGATTCGTCTTCGATGAGCCCCGCTTCTTTAATCGCCTTGTAAACGGCCTGCGCGCGAGCAACCGTGTTGCAGATGACGGCAGCGCAACCCCCTTGGGCCAACTCGGCACTGAGCCGCTGCACAATATCGGGCACCTCGGCACTCATCCATTCATACGCAAGGTATTTGGTGGGAGGTGGAGCCAAATCTATAGCAACCACATTGCCTTGAAGCGGTGCAACGGTGAGCCTCGGGTAACGGGCGGATGGAATCACTTTTGCGCCGCTGTAGGCGCGCACCATCTTGCTACGCGTTTCGTTGGGCAACGTGGCCGACAGAATAACCACGGATGAGCCGATCTGACCCAGCCAGGTCAACAGCCGTTCAAACAACACCGACATGTAGGCGTCGTAGGCATGCACCTCATCGAAGATGATGAGCTTGTGGCTTAGACCCAGCAAGCGCACGAAAAAATGCTTGGTTTGCAGCACACTCATGAATGCCTGATCCACCGTGCCGACGCCAAAAGGGACCAACAGGCTTTTCTTGCGCGGCAAAAACCAGGCTTGTGCAGCAGCCTGCTCGCCTTCGCGTCGGTCTTCCTCCACCGGCTCGCTGGTATCTTCCGAACTGGTTGAATTTGCATCGAGCGCCGGCACATCACGCAGCAACGCTTGACTGTGCACCAACAACGGTGTCACATCGCTCCCAATCAGCTTTTGCAAAAATGCGCCAACCCGCCCGTGCATCTGGTTGCTGGTCGCCGTCGTCGGCATGGCAATATAAGCGCCGTTGAGTTGATCACGGCGCATCCAACCTGCTAACGCTTCCAAAGCGATTTCGGTTTTGCCCGCACCCATCGGCAACTCCACAATGGCAAGTGCCGGCAAGGCCGTGTCTTTGAATACCGCTTGCGCTTGTTCCTGGGCAGGGCTGCGCTGCTTAAAGCCAAACACCCGCTCAAAATCAAATGTCTGGACCCGAGGCACGGCTTGCCAATCCGCCTTAAAGAGCGCGAGCCGCGCCAGTTGCTCGGCGTGCCTCGCATAGTCGCGCACCGGCATCTCGTTCTCAATCATCGGGAACGTGCTTTCATCTGAGCCCAGCCAGTCGGCGGCCGAGATGATGCCAGCCAACATGATCAGGTTTGGGGTGTCCTGTTCAGGATTTTCTTCAAAGGCCGCTACCGTTGGTGGTTGAAAGACGGACTGCATCTCCTTAAACAGCGCGAGGCGAACATCGCACCATGCAGGATCATTGATGCCGGTATCTTCCGTCTTTAGTTTTGGCGAGAGCGTGTCGCGCCCTGAATGGAACGCGCCATGATGGCCGCTCAGCATTTGCGCAATCAAACGCGCCAGATCAGTTGGAAGATCGGTCTGCTGGTTGAGCAGGTTCTCACCACGATTAGGCTGCAACGACCACATCGAAACAGTCTCATGCCGGGCACGTTCATCACCATTCAAACGATCAGGGAAGTTCAATCCTGCTGCCTTCAACTCATCGCGAACGCGTGTCCATACCAACTTATTGAGGCGATGAAGCTGTGAGTGATCTTGAAAGGCTGGGCTGGCCTTGCCCAAATCGTGCAAGCTGGCCCAAAAGCCAATCAGATGCCCAGCGTCATCCACATTCAACCCAAGCCAATCCGCCAGCCGCTGCTTCAGGCCGGTGTTGAGTACCTGCCGCCACAACGCCAGCGCACACTGCCCCACATCAATCATGTGATAGATCAGCCGATGAAGCTGTCCAGAGGTTCTATCGGCCTTGGCCCACAATAGATGGTGCGCCGGCACACTTGCGTTGGGTGAGGCAATGCCATAAATCAAGTTCAGCCGCCGAACGTGATTGATGACATTGTTGCGCAACCAGGCCGGCTCGATGACTTCGACATCGCCGCCCCAGCCACGAACCCACGGCAGCATATCCGTGGCATCGGCCACCTGCACCTGCCAGTCCAGGGGCTGGTTTGGATTAGAGATGACGCGCTCTGTCTGTTCAGAGAAGTGCCAGTTCGTCTCTAGCACACGCTTGCGCACATTGGAAGAAAATTTCAACTTCACCGTCTCGGTCTCTGCTCCAAACATGATGGACCATGCCGATTTCAACGATTGCAATGACGGGATGTTGTCATGGGGGTCAAAGCCCTGACGAAGCAAGGTGGCATCTTTAATGCGCTCTAATTTGTAAGATCGGTAGTCCTGCGCAACCTTGCTGTAGCCGATAGCGTAGATCGAGAAACCAAATAACGATGGCTCGAACAGATAGGGCTCAAACTCGGTCTCGAATGAATAGCCTTCTGCCGTTTCATACGTGATCTTCACTTTCTTGCGGTAAACGCAGGCTCGCATCAACTCACGATAGATTTTGTTGTAGCCGGTTCGCTCCGGCCGTTGGGCTAAATCTGCCGCAGCTTTGTAGATATCATCGCCAACATTCAAGTCGCCGGCCAATGATTTTGAGAGAGCGATCAAGGCCGATTCAGCCGTTTCGTTGCGCTCGTCCTGCACCCGTGCCAACGCGCGTGCAGCGATATACAGGCTCATGCCCTGCTCGGCCGTCAGCACAAGCGGCCGCAACTTGTGCTCGACAAATACATCTGAGATGCTCCAGCGCTGCTGCTCCTTCTTAAGCTTGCCCTGGTACTCAAGTGCATTCAAATAATTGTTCAGGGTGCGGCCAGATAAGCCGGTGTGCTTTTCAAGCTCCGACTGTTTCAAGCCAGGGTTGTTTTGCACGGCGCGCAAAACAATCGCTTCGCGCTCGCGCTCCTGTTCAGCATTAACTCTTGGCATTGTTGACCTCCAAGTAACAGTCTAGAAAGCCAGTTGGAAAATTAATCGTCGAGTTGCTACGAAAATTCGCAAATCAGAGTTGTCTGGCTAAGTTTTTAGCAACTGTTAATCTTGCTGAACCAGCACGCGTGCTCACGATAAACTTTGTCTTCCAATTTCAGTTCTCGAAGATAATTGTTGACCGTTCGTCGATTCAAGTTGAGTCGCTCTGCAATGTCTAACTCAGGTATACCTATCGGTTCCCTACACATAACTTTCAGGATGTGCTTCTTATGGTCGGACTTGTCATAGGTCCAAGAGAAGTTCCCATTCATAATCTCACCTCTTGTATCTACTTGTTGCAATTAATCCCATCAATCAACAGCTTACTGTTCAGGATAAAAGTATTTTGGAATGACGCAAGTAGTATTTCGTATGACTTTTTGGCCAGTAAATAATTCCAAAATTAGCGCTGCTAAAAGATACCGAACCAAGCTCGGCCCTTCTTCTTCGCCTTGCCCGACTTCTCCAGCGACCGCAAGTAGTTGTTCACAGTGCGGCGCTCCAACCCCAATAAGTCCGCCGTCTCTGATTCAGTCACACCAGCCAAATCGTTTCCCTTCAACACATTCGCCACTCGTTTCTGTTTGTTTTCGCCTTCACCTTTGTGTAGCCGTGCCATGGTTTTGCCTCTTTGAGCTGCCTGCTAGGGCGCACTCAAAGGTCAGGCTAGAAATGAGTTGGCAAAAATAATTCCAAACTTTTGGGTGTGATAAAACTCCGGCACCCAACCCATGCCAACCCCAACCTTCACCTCCCACGACGCCCAACACCTCGCGGCCCAACACTTCAACCTCACCGGCACCGCCACACCCCTGCCCGGCGAGCTCGACCAAAACTTTCGCCTCACCACCGTAGACGGCCAGCGCTATGTGCTCAAGCTCTCGCGGCCGAATGCGCCGCGCGAGGCCGTGGCGTTGCAGCACGCGGCGCTCATGCATGTGGCCGCCCACGGCGCGCCGGTGCAACGGCCAGTTGCGACACGCGAGGGTGAAACGGTGGCCGTGCTGGACACACAGGCCGGCCCACGCCTGGCCCAACTGCTCACCTATCTGCCCGGCACGCTGTGGGCGCATTGCAACCCGCACACGCCGGCCATGCTGCACAACCTCGGCCGCGCGCTGGGTCAGGTGGATGCGGCGCTGGTGGATTTCTCGCACCCCGCCGCATGTCGCGATCTGAAGTGGGATCTGGCGAAAGCGAATTGGATTCGTGAATACATCCAGCACATTGCGCAATC
>JBBQST010000090.1:0-11598 GCA_038213625.1 Thermoflexales bacterium | reverse complement strand
CGGGGGTCCATTGACGAAGCAAAACCGAGTTCTTTTGCTGGAAGAGACGTTGAGAAATCCTTAATTTCGTGCCTATGAGGCGGGTCTGTCGCCAGCGGCTGGCGCACCCGCCCCATACCCACGTAACAATCACCAATTTCGTTGCTCATGATTTAACTGCTCATCTCGGCCGAAATCAGCACGTTAATTTTCTCAACCACCTCGGGGCGATTGAGAAAGTCGATGCCAGTCGGCGTCAGCTCACGACCTTTGGCACCCAGTTTGATCAGGGACTTGCGAATCAGAAATGGCTCGATGTCGTCCTCAATCTCCTCACGCGATGCACTCAACAGCATGGATGAGATGGCGTTGATGCCGAGCGGCCGGCCATCCTGTGCTTTCATCAGCCGCAGATACTCCAGGTCATTTTTGCTGATGCCGTTGGCGAATTGGATGCCCATGCCGCGAGCCACCGTGCGAATGCAGGTGTCCACGTCATCACCACTCACGGCCATCTCCTCCACCACCTCGCGCGAGAGATCGAAGGCACGCCGTGGCGTCAGGCGGGCCGCGCCGGCAATTTTCTCGGCTGCCACCCCACCCAGCTCTGGATAACGCGACAGCACCATGCGAGTCACTTCGCTCAACGAGTAGTGATTCAGGGTCACTTCCATACAGCGCGATCGAAAAGCTTTGTCGAGCAGAGTAGGTTTGGTGGTAGCGAACACGAAGGTGGTCTGTTTGACCACGGCCACTGTGCGTTTGCCACCCCCCCGTGCGCCGAGCACGACAGTGCGGTCGCTGCCTTCCAACATGGTCAGAAACCCTTCCTGCACAGTGGTGCCGGCCATATGAATTTCATCGACAAAGACGAAAAGCTGGGGATACAACAGCACGGTCATGCCCGAGCGCACGCCATCCGGCTCCGGCGTCATCAACTTCTCCGCCAGCGCATCGTCAATCGCCTCGAACAGTTTTTCGCGCGAGATCAATGAGCGACCATCCAGCCGCACAAACGGCAGGTTCAGAATGCGAGCCATGCGCAAAGACAAATCGGTCTTGCCGGTGGAGGGCGGGCCGAGCAACAGCAGCGTTTTATCCATCATCGGCGTCTCGTGCGTCATCGCCACCAGCAGACCCCGCGTGATCATGTGCACGGCCTCTTCCTGCCCAATGAAGCCCTCTAAACCCCGCGCCACACGCTGACGCATCTCATCCGTAATCACAACCATAGTTCACACTTACAACTGCAAAGAAATTGACTTGTCCTGCACGACACGGCTTATGAAGCATAGTAAGGGCGAAGCACTTGTGGGTCACAAATGCTTCGCCCTTGCATTGAAGATATTACATCGGCCGGGTGAAAATCAACCTGAAATTGAAGCCCGTTCGCATCACGTTGCCGACTTCACTCGAAGACCCCAAGCGTAACGCATCCGGGTCATTGCGATGAAAATTTCACGCTGGGTTATCTCATCTGGCTATGTGACAATTGCCGGCTGTGAAGACCGGTATTTATCTCCATGTTCCCTTCTGCAGGGCGCGTTGCACCTATTGCGATTTCAACACCTATGTCGGACTCGAATCCACATATGAGCCGTATGTGCGCGCATTGCAATCGGAGATTCGCAGAGTGGGGAATGGGGAATGGGGAATGGGAAATGCACAATCATCCCCTTCCCCATTCCCCATTCCCCCTCCACAAGCTCATACCATTTTTTTCGGCGGTGGCACACCGTCGTTGTTGCAGCCTGAGTGGATTGGTGAGCTAGTGCGCACCTGTCGCGAGACATTCGAGATGCCGGCCCAATTTGAAACGACGATGGAGTGCAACCCCGGCACAGTCACGCTGGCGTATTTGCAGGCGGTGCGCGCACACGGCGTCAACCGGCTCAGCTTTGGCGCGCAGAGTGCCGACGCTGACGAGCTCAAATTGCTGGGGCGCGAGCACACGTTTGAACAGGTTGAGCGCGCCATTCAATACTCGCGCGCGGCCGGCTTCGACAACATCAATTTCGATCTGATCTTCGGCCTGCCCAACCAGAAAGTAGAGACCTGGCGGCGCACCCTGGATGCAGCCTTGGCGATTCATCCCGAGCACATCTCGCTGTATGCGCTGACGATCGAGAACGGCACGCCGATGTACGACTGGGTGAAACGCGGCACGGTCCCCTACCCTGATCCTGATGCGGCTGCCGACATGTACGACTACGCCGAAGAAACCCTGAGGGCGGCCGGTTACGACCACTACGAGATTTCAAACTGGTGCAAACCCGGCCACGAATGCCAGCACAACCTGATCTACTGGCGCAACGAGCCGTATTTTGGCCTGGGAGCTGGCGCGCACTCGTCATCGATTGACCGGCGCTGGTGGAAGGTGCGCAGGCCAGCCGATTACGTTGCCCGCGCGAGCAAAGGCGAATCGCTGGAGATGAACCACGAGGATATTGATGAGCGCACCAGCCGCGGCGAAACCATCATGCTGGGGTTGCGCCTGCTGAACGAGGGGCTGGAGACGGCACGCTTTGCCGAACGATATGGCGCGCCGCTGGAGCAGTTCTACGCGAAAGAAATCGACGAAGGCCTGAAACTCGGGCTGCTGGATGTGAGCGCAGAGCGAATCAAGTTAACCGAAAAGGGGCACTTTCTTAGTAACCGCGTGATGGAGATGTTTGTGTAGGCTCGGCCACAGCCACATCAGCGGTCGCTACAGTGCTCGCGGCGTCGTTGACAGCCCAGCCACCAATGAAGCCAAGATAGGCCGGCAGCAACGGCAGCACACACGGCGACGCGAATGACAGGAAGCCGGCGATGGCCGCGACGATGATTGAAGGGGCGGCCGATGCGCCTGCGCCCAACACCAGAGTCTCCAACCCCAGATCAAATGCGCCCATCTGAGCACTCAGGCGTTGCACACCACCCGTCAATAGCGCGATACCGACCACAATCAACAGGCTACCGCTGATCAGTTCAATCGCGCGCATATTGCGCTTCAATACATTCAGCAGCGGCGTCATCCGATCGAACAGCAGCGCTACCAGCAGAAACGGCACGCCGAGGCCAAGGGTGTAGGCGACCAACAGAGCCAGCCGTGTGCCCAATTCGGTCGTGACACTCATGGAGAGAATGGCGCCGAGAAATGGGCCGATGCACGGCGTCCACCCTGCGGCGAAAGACACACCGGTGACAAACGATTGAGCCGAGCCGACCTTGCGGCCGGTGCTGGTGAAGCCCTTGCGGGTATCGCTGTAGAGAAAGGGGATGTTCACGATGCGCAGAGTAAACAAGCCGAACAGAATGACGGCGATGCCGCCCACCACTCGCACCACATCCTTGGCATCGAAGAACACATCCCCCAGCGCCGTACCCACCAGGCCAAAAAAGCCGACGATGAATGCGCCGAAGCCCCCTACAAAGAATAGGCCCTGAGTAAAGGTCGCCCAACGGCGGCGGTTTGCCATGGCCGAGATGGAGGTCGAACCGGGTCGGGATGCGGGTAGTGCCTGTTGTGCCATGTGGGAAGGATACTCCGAACTTATTACGCGCCGATGAATTGGCGATGTGTAGAAGTCAGACTTCTAAGAGAAGTCTGACTTCTCGGTTGTAGCCTCGGCCTCAATCTCTTGAATCATCTGTTCGTCGCGGCGAATACTGCGTTGGCGCAACACCAGCGAGACGAGGTAGACCGCCACGCCGATCAGAAAAACGGCATAGGCTGCGTATAGATAAGGGGCATTCTGATCAAAATCCATGCGATTGACCCTGGCCTACTGACTCATTAATTCAGCACGCCGGGCGGTCAGGGTATCGATCCGTTCCTGCAAAGCCACACGCGAACGCACGAAATAGACATAGACCAGCGAGAAGGCCAGCAAGGAGAAGATCAAAATCGGGATCATCTCGGGGGCCACGCCCGACTGACCTTGGGCAGAGCCGTTGACGCTGGGGCCAAACACGGCCGGGTGAATGCTATTCAGCACGCGGCTCACCAAAAAGTTGAGCGGCACAGTCAGCACACCCACGATGCCATAGACCGCCGAGAAGCGCGCCCGCCGATCCGGCTCGTCGATGCCGCTGCGCAGCATGAGATAAGCCACATACAGCAAAAACTGAAGCACGCTGAGGGTGAGTTTGAAGTCCCAGGTCCACCAGGTGTTCCAGGTGGGCTTGCCCCACAACATGCCAGTCAACAACACCATGGCCAGAAATACCACGCCGATCTCGGCCGAGGACACGGCAATGCGGTCAAATTTGAGGTCGCGAGTCTTGAGGTAGCGGATCGAGCACACCGCGGTCACGATCCACGCGCCAAAGCCGATCCAGGCTGCAGACAGATGGAAGTAGAAGATGCGCTGGGCGTCGCCGCCGGAACGAAGATCGCCACGAGGGGCGATAAAAAAGACCATGAACAGCGCCACCACGAACATGGCCGCTGCCGCAATTCCAATGGCACGAGTTGTTTGCGCCGTGCGGTCATCATTAAAGGACCTTGAGATTGGGGAGCCAATTGCTGTTTGCATAGCTCGCTAGATTATACTCATCGATGCTATACGCCACACCTAACAATAGGCAGTAGTCCGTATGACAGATAGCATGAGCGAGACGGCCTAGCAATGTAAACGCGAATGGTGTGATGGAGCCCTTGCATGATCAATACGCCCACAGATTCTTTTAACCAATCGACTTCTTCGTCCGGTTCTATACCCAGCAGTCCCTATGAAATGAAGCCGCGCAGCCTGACTGAACTGATCAGCCTGTCGCTACAACTCTTCGGCAAGCACATCGGCGTATTCATGGGCATCGCCCTGCTGGTCATGGGGCCGGCCGCCATCATCAGCCTGCTCGGCAGCGCATTCTCCGGCCAGTCCACCCAGAGCTTTCAGCAGACGGCCAGCAGCACCTCGGTTCGTTCGGTTTCCGATGGCATCTCGACCGTGATTTCGTCCTGCGCGGCATTACTTGGCCTCATCATCTACATTTTTATTCCCTGGATGCGCGGCGCGCTCAGCTATGCCACGCTGGAATATGTGCTCGGACGTGCGCCTGGCGCGCGGGATGCCTACAACGCCACCCGACCCAAATTTGCCGCGTTGTGGGGTGCCGATACGCTGACCAATCTCGTGCTTTACGCGCCCATCATCCTGCTGACCTGCATCGGTGGCGCATTCGTAGGGTTTGCGGGAGCCGTCTTGTTTGGCACGGCCGGCGAGTCCAACGATGCCAATGCCATCATCGGCATCGGCTTGTTGTGCTGGATTCCTTTGCTCATTATTTATCTGGCCTATGCGCTGTGGTTCGGCGTGGGCTGGCGGTTTCGCGCGCCAATAATTGTGGCTGAGGGCAGCGACGGCACGCAATCATTAAGCCGCAGCAATCAGTTGGTCAAAGGGATGCGCGCCGTATTGACCGGCCGCATGCTGACCGTGTGGATCATCGAGTCCATCTTTGTAGGTGCGCCCATTTTGACCTCGACCGTGCTGAGCATTGCCTCGGCCCAGATGGAAAACGGCGTCGTTGTGTTCATTCTGGCGTTGGTGTTCATGGTGATTGGCCTGATTGCGCAATTGGTGATCGTGCCGATTCACAACATTTTTGTGGCCGTCCTGTATCTCGACACCCGCATTCGCAAAGAGAATCTGTTCGTCGCACCTGTTCAGCCCCTGCCCACTACGCCGATGCTGAGACCGGCCGACAACCCGCCAGCAATACCGTCCCCGGTCACACCCATCCTGATCGCCCCACCCGCTGCGCCTGCTGGCTATCTGCCACCCGGCGCACCCACCACCAGCACGCCGACGATCAGCCCAGTCAATCCGTTACCCAGCAACACGCCGGCGCAAAAAATTGGCGAGCTTTTCAATCGCATTCGCGTGGAAGGCCCCAACGCCGATCTGCTGAACGAATTGGGTCTAGCCTACATGAATGTGGGTGATCTGGGGGGCGCACTCGACGCCCTCTCACGCGCGCACGACCTCGACCCCAAGGATGCCGATATTGCCTACAACCTGATGCTGTTGCACCGCACTCGCAAAGACAATGCCAGCGCGCGCCGGTTTATGGCGAAATATCTGGAGCTAGAAAACAATCCCGAAGACACCGAGCGCGTGCGCAACGACCCGCGCTTCAAAGATTTGATCTGATCAAACGTAGGTTTTAGACAGAATCAGTCGTTAAAAATGGGTGGCAGAATCGGAACGGATTTTGGACAGAATGACAGAATTTACAGAATCAGACACACTGAGAATCAGTGTATTTTGTTCATTTTGTCATTCTGTCCAAATCCGTTCCGACGACTGGGCCGCTGTGTTTGACTAGGATTTTTAACGACTGAGAATGACACAATGCACATTAAATGGGCTGGCAAATCCGTGTCCTATTTTGTCTATTCTGTCATTCTGTCATTCTGTCCAAAGTCCGTTCTGCATTAACAACACATTTTTGACTACTTTGCACTTAAAGATTGAAGAAATGGAAGACAAGATTTGTATCGTGACAGGCGGCACGGCTGGCATTGGGCAGGTGACGGCCAGTGCATTGGCGCAGACTGGCGCTCGGGTCATCCTCGTGGGGCGCGATCCGGTCAAGTGCAAACGGGTGGTCGAGCAGATTCAGCTTGACACGGCCAACCACCGGGTTGAATTCCGCGTCGCAAATCTGGCCTCACTGGTGGCAGTTGGCAAGTTGGCGAATGATCTGGCGAACTCGCTGCCCCGGCTTGACGTGCTGGTGAACAACGCCGGAGCCATCTTTTACAAGCGCAAGGTGTCTCCCGAAGGTATCGAAATGACCTGGTCGCTCAACCATCTCGCCTATATGTTGTTCACCGAGCGTTTGATGACCTTATTGAAGGCTGCTCCAGCCGCCCGCATCGTTAACGTCTCGTCAGACGCGCATCGCGGTTCCAGAATCCATTTCGACGACCTGGAGTATTCCCAGAAATACTCAGCCTTTGGAGCGTATGGGCAGTCCAAGTTGGCCAATGTCATGTTCACCTACGAACTGGCGCGTCGGCTGACCGGCACCGCCATCACCACCAACACGCTGCACCCCGGCTTCGTGGCCAGCGGGTTCGGCAAGGGCCAGGGATGGATCTCGTGGGGGGTGGATATGCTGTCGCGAATTGCCGGCATCAGCGTACAAGAGGGGGCCCAAACCAGCATCTTTTTGGCGACCTCACCGGAAGTGGCCGGCGTCACAGGCAAATTTTTCTACAAGAGCCGGGAGAAGCGCTCATCAGCAGCCTCATATGACACGGCCGTGGCACAACGGTTGTGGGAGGTGAGCCAGCACATGATCGACAAAGCAGTCGGGCAGATGTGAGGGCGATCAATTACGAACGCTCGACCCGTATGCTTGAGATTGCAACCCACACAACACCAACACTAGTGTCAATGCAGGATTAACACTGCGAATGGTATAGTCACGCGCCCAAGATTTAAGAATGGCATCGCTACGAGAAACACTTTCCAAAACCCGCAACCAAATCTTTGGCCGCGTCCAGAATATGCTGGGCCAGGCCGATATCACTCCCGAAACTTGGGAGGAGTTGGAAGTGCTTTTGCTACAGGCCGATGTCGGCGGCGCGACCACTGAGAAGTTGCTGAACACGCTCAAAAAACGCGTCGAGGATGAGGGCATCATCAAGGCCGAGCGGCTCAAGGACACGCTGAAGCAAGAGCTGGTCAAGCTACTCACCCTGGACGCAAAGCCCTGGGATTACACCTCCCGCCGGCTGTTGGAAGTGATTCTGGTGATCGGCGTGAACGGCAGCGGCAAAACAACCAGCATCGCGAAGTTAGCCTATTTGTATAACCAGCGCGGCCGCAAAGTAGTGCTGGCCGCCGCCGACACCTTTCGCGCCGCCGCCATCGACCAACTGCAAATCTGGGGCGAGCGCAGTGGCGTGCCGGTGATTGCCGGCGCACCCAACAGCGACCCCGGTGCCGTGGTCTTCGACAGTGTGCAGGCCTCATTTGCGCGCAAAGCCGATCTACTTTTGGTGGACACAGCCGGCCGGCTGCACACCAAGCACAACCTGATGCAGGAGCTTAAAAAGCTGCACGGCATCTTGCAAAAGAGCGTGCATGATGCGCCGCATGAGACGCTATTGGTGATTGACTCATCGAACGGCCAAAATGCCATCAGCCAGGCCAAAGGCTTTGCCGCCACCGCCGGCGTCACCGGCGCGATCCTGACGAAACTGGACGGCACGCCCAAAGGCGGCGTCGCCTTCGCCATCAGCAGCGAACTTAAAATTCCCATTCGCTTCATCACGACAGGTGAGAAGCTGGGCGATATCGAGCCGTTTGACGCGAAAGCGTTTGTGGATGAATTGTTTACATGAGGAAGAGTGATTAGTTATTAGTCGTTAGTGATTAGTTCAGAATGAATTGTTGCGCTCTGTAACTAACCACTAAAAACTAATGACTAACAACTCTGCTTTGACCTATGCTTGATCAAATTCTCGAAATAAAAGACAGGTTGAACCGGGCGAAGGCGCAGTCGGACGATCTGCGGGGGTATCTTTGAGCTGGCTTCAAAGGAAGCTCGCATCGAGGAAATATCCGAGTTATCGGCCGACCCGGAGTTTTGGAATGATTCGCAGAACGCGCAGACGTTGATGCGCGAGATGAACACGCTGCGGCAATCGGTGGACATGCACAAGCTGCTGGTGCAACGCGCGTCCGACGTGGCCATTTTGCTGGAGTTTGCCCAGGATGGGCAGGACGAAAACAGCTTAAAAGAGGCCGGGCAGGAATTGTCTGTGCTGGAGAAGGAGCTGGAACAGGCCGAATTGGAGCGCATGTTCAACGGCCCGTATGACCACAACGACGCCATCGTCACCATTACACCCGGCGCCGGTGGTGTGGATGCGCAGGACTGGGCCGAGATGGTCTATCGCATGTATAGCCGTTGGGCCGAAACGCACCACTTCAAAATTTCTGAACTGGACTTTACGCCGGCTGATGTGGCCGGCATCAAGAGCGCCACGCTCGGTATTGAGGGAGATCGGGCCTTTGGCTTTCTGCGCAGCGAGCGCGGAATTCACCGGCTGGTGCGCATGTCGCCGTTCAACGGTGGCGGCACCCGCGAGACCAGCTTTGCCCGTGTCGAGGTTTACCCTGACCTGCAGGAAAGTCAGCTCACCGTCGAGATCAACCCCGGCGATATTGAAATTGACACCTACAAGAGCCAGGGTGCCGGTGGCCAGAACGTGCAGAAAAACGAGTCGGCTATTCGCATCGTGCACAAGCCCTCGGGGATTGTGGTGACGTGTCAGGACCAACGCAGCCAGACCCAAAACCGTGAGCGGGCCATGCACATTCTGAAGGTGCGGCTGATGGAGCTGGAGATTCGTAAGCGCGATGATGAGATTCGCCGATTGAAAGGCCAGCATGTCGATGCCAACTTTGGCAACCAGATTCGCAACTACGTGCTGCACCCCTATCAGATGGTCAAAGACACCCGCACCAACCATGAAACCAGTCAGATTCAGTCCGTGCTAAACGGCGATCTGGACGAGTTCATGACCAGTTATTTGAGAGAGGCTGAGTAGCAAGTCGTCCGTCGTCCGTCGTCCGTCGTCCGTCGTCCGTCGTCCAAAAACTAAACCGGTAATCAGAAAATGAAAGTGTTGGCTGTAAGCGATGAGGTGACGAGCTGGATTTACAGCCCGCGCTTGAAGGAGAAGTGCGAGGAGGAGCAGATCGAGTTTGCCATCAGCTGCGGCGATCTGTCGATTGAGTACCTCGAATTCATCGCCAGCTCCATCAACCGGCCCTGCTTCTTCGTGCGTGGCAACCACGACCACTACGAGATCGGCCCACACGGTGAGATCAAAAGTCATCCGGCCGGGTGGACGGATCTGGATATGGCGCGCACCCGCTACAAACATTTAAGCCTGGCCGGTCTGGAAGGCTGCATCCGCTACAAGCCGGGTGCGCCGTATCAATATTCCCAGCAGCATCAGCAACTGCGCGCATTATGGATGTCGCGCAAGATGGCGATTCCCAATCTCGTCAATGGCCGTGGGGTCGATCTCTTCGTTGCTCACTCGCCGCCCAATGGCATCCAGGATGGCACGGACCATGCGCATGTCGGCTTCACCGCGCTCAACTGGGTCATCGAGAATTTCAAGCCGCGGTTCCTCCTGCACGGCCACCAGCACCGCAACTATGCACCCCAGCAGGCCGGCGAAACCCAGGTGGGTGAGACGCTGGTGGTCAATGTGCATCCGTGGCGGATTTTGGACGTGTGAGGGGAGGGAAGTAGTCAGTCGTCAGTAGACAGATGAGTCACTGAATGCTTTGCAATCGTTTTGCAGGCTTCTGTGTAACGTCAGTGACTAAATACAACCGAGGCTTCCGCAAACTTACTACTGATGACTGGCTACTTTCATACTTCCCTGATCTCCAAATTGTTGCTTGTAGCGGTTGATCCATTTGCCGACCAGGAAGCCACCAATGACGCCGGGAGCCACCCACACGATCCATGAATATTCCAGCGGCATGCGTGAACCCACGTTTTGCACCAGAAAGGCCGTGGTCGTGGCAATGTAGGCGCTGAGGAAACGATTCATATGCTCGTACCACCACCAACGCGGTGTCGTAGGTGTCCGGGTGTAGCTGATAAGATCTGTGATGCCAGACAGCGCAAGTGACGAGCCAGCAACGGTGCCGATGACGTAGAAGGCGGTCGGCACGGCATTGCCGTAAACCGCATCGAACTGCACCCCTGTCATCCCACCCACACCCCAAGCCAGAAAGAACCCGCCACTGGCGAGAGCCACCAGTGAAGCCGACCAGTCGATCCAGTTGGCACGTTGACCCGGTTTGGCTGGATTCTTGCGATACAACACGCGATAGCCAGTGAGGCTGGCATAGAAGCTCAGAATGTTAATGATGAACAAAAAGATGTTGAAGCGAAAGAAGGCCAATGCCAGCGTGCTGACAAAAATGCCGACCATGCCGTAGAAATAGATCTTGCCTGCCCGGCGATGATTCATCCCACCTTTAGCCGATATCATCGCCACCGGCCCCACCACCAATGCCGTTGTTCCAAACACCACATGCGCCAACACCAGCGCCCGATCCACAAAATGTAATAATTCCTGGCTCACAATTTCCTCCCAAATTTGACGTTGACCGCTCTAACAAAACGTCGGAGCGGCATTACAGAGAGGAGCATACAAAGAGTTGAGCAGGTTGCAGCGTGCCAGTCGGCATGGGCCAGGTCATGTCACAGGCAGGGTGAAGTCATGCCGAGGTCATGTTCAGGTAAACATAGGCAACTGGTTGCCAAAGCCATCTGAGCTTAAATTCAGTCTCTAAACCAATCCCAACGTTTTCCCCTTCAACGCGGCCTGAGTACGATCGCGCACACCTAATTTGCCCAGAATGCTGGATAGGTGATTCTTGACCGTGCCTTCAGTGATGAACAATTCGGCCCCGATCTCCTTGTTACTGGCACCCTGACAGACGAGGCGCAAAATCTCAAGCTCGCGTTCGGACAGTGGCACTGGCAGTTCGGGTTTGGCACGCGGCTGCATGCGCGAAAATTCAGCCACCACTTTGGCTGCGATAGACGGCTGCAAAAAGGACTCGCCACGAGCCGCGGCAC
>JBBQST010000089.1:0-11599 GCA_038213625.1 Thermoflexales bacterium | reverse complement strand
GGCCGCGCTGATGGCAGAGCGGAAACGACGGACGACGGACGACGGACGACCCATCTTGCCGTCGTGCGTCGTCTGTCGTCCGTCGTCATGGCCTCTGCTTCCCCTTATCCTGTTCGGCGCACTCTGGGGCTTCCTCTACGGCCTCATCATCAACATCTGGTTCTGGCCCTTTGCCACCGGCCCGGCCGCGCAATACTGGCAACCCGGCATTGGGCTGGCTCAAACCCTGCAACGTTATGCCGTGTTTTATCTGGCCACCTCGGCCGGTTGGGATGTGTTCGGTGCCATTGGCAATGCCGTGCTGATGCTGCTGTTTGGCCTGCCGACGCTGCGAACCTTGCTGCGCTTCAAGGGCCGCTTCACGTTCAACTACCGGCCGGTGCAAGTGGTTTCTGGATCTGCCCAGTTGAGTGAGGCTTAGCCATGCGTTCGACGGCGTGGCTGATTTGGCTGGGCGCGTGCGCGGGGGTGCTGTGGACGACCCGCAATCCGCTGTATCTGGTGCTGGTGTTGTTGTGCATCGAGTGGGTGCGTGCCAGCCTGGTCCAGCGCACAACCCCATCTGTCCTCGCCTATTCATCCATCTCGCCGGCGCGTCTGGTGGTGTTCATGGTGCCGTTGTCGGCGCTGCTGAATGCGGTGTGGACGCGCGCGGGTGATACGGTGTTATTTCGGCTGCCGTCCTGGCTGCCGCTCATCGGCGGTGCCATCACGCTCGAAGCTGTGGTGTTTGGCGCGCTAAACGGCCTGGTGCTGGCCGGCTTCATCACCGCGTTCAGTGTGCTCAATCGTGCTTTGCCGGTGCGTGCATGGGTCAATCTCATCCCACGAGCCTTTCACTCGCTGGCCGTCATCGTGTCCATCGCCCTTACCTACGTGCCCTTCACCATTCGGCAGGCCCAGGCCATTCGAGAAGCGCAACTGATTCGCGGCCACGCGCTACGCCGGGTGCGCGACTGGCTGCCGTTGTTTATGCCGTTGCTGGCCGGCGGTTTGGAGCGTGCCCTGCAACTGGCCGAGGCCATCACAGCGCGCGGTTTTGCGAATCCTGGGCGGGGCAATCTCAGGCTGGAAGCGCTGGCTTTGGTAGGGCTATTGCTGGCCGGGCTCGGCTGGCTGGTGCGGCTGTTAGTGCCGGCATTTTCAGGGTGGGGCTGGGTGGGCTTGCTGGTGGGAATGGGGTTGACGGGGTGGTCGATCTGGCGGCTCGGCCAATGCATCCCACGCACTCATTATCGCCTTGAAAAATGGACTTTGAGGGATGGCCTGGTGATTGGGGCTGCGGTGCTGGCCGTGGTGGGACTTCATGTGCCCCTATTCAATCGCGCCTCACTCTTTTACGATCCGTATCCGGTGCTGACCTTGCCGTTGTTCGATCCACTCATCGGCGCGTGTATCCTGTGCCTGGCCGTGCCCGCTATCCTCCTGATGGGAGACCCGCCAGAATAGAGCCGCATGATCTCGTTTAACCAGGTGACCTTTACGTATCCCAACGCGGCCCGGCCAGCGTTGCAAAACGTCTCGCTGCAACTGCGCGACGGCTCGTTTACGCTGGTGGTGGGCGAGAGCGGCTCCGGCAAAAGCACGCTCTTGCGTTGCATCAATGGGCTGGTGCCGCACTTCAGCGGCGGCCAGTTGCTGGGTGATGTGCGTGTGTTGGGGTTTGATCCTGTGCAGGCCGGCCCCGAGGTGATGAGCCAGCAGGTCGGCTTTGTGTTGCAAGACCCCGAGGCGCAGTTCGTGATGGACACGGTGGAAGACGAGATTGCCTTCGGCCTGGAGAATCGCGCGCTGCCGCGACAGGACATTCGAGTGCGGGTCGAGGAGGTGCTTGATCTGCTCGATCTGGAGCCGCTGCGCGCGCGCAAGTTGGAGACGCTGTCGGGCGGCGAACGCCAGCGTGTGGTCATCGCATCGGTGCTGGCCATGCGGCCACGCGTGCTGGTGCTGGACGAGCCGACTTCGCAGTTGGACCCCAAAAGCGCCGAGGATGTGTTGAATGCGCTGGTGCGGTTGAATGCCGATCTGGGGCTGACGATTGTGCTGAGTGAGCATCGGCTGGAGCGGGTGTTGCCGTTTGTGGACACCGTGGTCGCGCTATTTGCGCCGTCGCTGGAACGGCAATTGCACATCGGCACGCCGGCCCAGGTGATGCCGCACATCGATCTCGCGCCGCCGCTGATTCAACTCGCCAAAGCCCTCGACTGGCACCCGTTGCCGATGACGATCAAGGAGGGAAAGGCCTTTAGCGCACAACTCGTGCGGCCGGAGATTGCATCGGCACCAGCAGCGACTAGAGCGCATACCAATATGGCACCGTTGCTGGATGTGCGTCATATCGATTTTGGGTATGGCCCGCAACCGGTTCTAAAAGAGGTGTCGTTGCAGGTGCGCGCCGGTGAAGTGTTGGCGCTGTTGGGCCGCAACGGCAGCGGCAAAAGCACGTTGCTCAAGTGCATCATTGGATTGAATAAGCCTAAACGCGGCGAGGTGCGTCTGGATGGCACGAGCACGGCCGGCCAAAGTGTGGCCCAGCTCAGCCAGCGCATCGGCTACCTGCCGCAAGACCCCAACGCGCTGTTGTTTGCCGACAGCGTGGCCGAGGAGTTGGCGATTACGCTAAGAAATCATCACGTGCCGGCAGCAGAGCTACAGCCACGGGTTGCCGCGGCACTGCATCAGTTGGGGCTGGCCGATAAGGCGCAGCGATATCCACGCGATCTGAGCACGGGCGAACGGCAACGAGTGGCTTTTGGCGCCATCACCATCACCCAACCCAGGATCTTGCTGCTGGATGAACCTACACGCGGGCTGGACTATGCAGCCAAGCGCCAGTTGGTGCGGCTGCTGAGCGAGTGGCGAACGGCCGGCACAGCGATTGTGCTGGTCACGCACGATGTGGAGATGGCGGCTGAAATTGCAGACCGGGTGGCGGTGCTGAGTCAGGGCGAGGTGATTGCCCAGGGTGCGCCGGCTGAGGTTTTGGCGACTTCGCCGTGGTTTGCGCCGCAGATCTCGCGGCTCTTCCCGGCAACACCCTGGCTGACGGTGGAAGATGTGTTGAAGGCGCTACATTAGCTTTAGCGAGTCGGATTAGCGTGAGTTGGTGCCGAAGGCCATTGAAATGGTATGAGTGACACTGGCAACTACGGGGCTGGCCTGGTTGGCATCCGTGCTGACATCTGCAACCTTATACAAGCTAAGTAGCAAAATTGCGACAAATAAAATTCCCCGGCCACTTCGATGTTTCTTCATTGTGTAGTTCCTCGCAAACGCTAGTTCGGTGTTTCGAATGATTTCGGCTACCTGTTGGCCGATTTCATTTGGGTCCTGAGCAATAACTGATGCCCAAGATCACGGCTTGGTTCCTGGGTTGGAACCTTATAAACCTGTTAATCTGTGACAACTTCAACAAGAATAATGGAAATCCCACGTCTTACCTGAACTTTATTGCTCAACCGAGCAAAATTCATACTTTTTTTGCAGCATTCAAACTTTAGTCGGAATTCAATATCCAACCAATGAAATGCGCAACAGCAGCAGAATTAGTTTGCTTGATCCAAATGCTGGCTGATATTGACGATCTGGGTCTGTTGCAAGGACGCGGCTACGGCCTGAGTGGTGACATTAATTGCGGCCGGTGCGATGAACGCTTTGTAAAGTATTAAGGCCAGCACGGCAAACGTCATCAGGGATCGGGAGCTGCGTTGTTTCTTCATGGCTACTTTTACTTAAATAAATTGCTGACATGCCAATGCTAGAAGAATCGCGCTCGCACCGCATACGGAATAAGATGTAACGAACTACGATATTGCTGATAAGAAAACTGCACCCATATTTATGGGTGAATCAGCCTAAAGTTTGATGGCGATTCCCGTAGTGCCGAAACCAAGTTAGAGAATTTTGGTATTTACGAGTGATGCGACACAATACGGCCCATGAGCACACTCAAGATCGGCATCGTCGGCACAGGCAAAGTGACCCAAAACAGCTATTTGCCGGGGCTGGCCCAGCACACCGATGTGACGTTGGGATATTTCAATCGCACCCCTGAGAAGGCCGCGGCCTGCGCGGCGCGTTTTGGTGGCCAGGCTTTTGGCACGGTGGCCGAACTGATGGACTGGCAGCCGGATGCCGTGATGGTGTTGACGCGCGAAATGGAGCGGCTCGAAGCGACCCAGGCGGTGCTGGCCTACCGGCCGCGCCGGGTGTTTTTCGAAAAGCCGCTGGTGGCGCACAAGGGTCAGGAGCATGTGACCGAGCAGGATTTCTTTGATGCGCAGAAGCTGTTGCAGCAGACCGAAAGCATCGGCTGCGAAACGGCCATGGTCTTCAACTATCGCTTCTTCGAGCACACCCAGATTGCCCGGCGCATCGTGGCCGAGCGCAATTTTGGGCGTGTGCTCAACATCACCGGATTGGTGCACTACGCCTGCTGGAGCCACGCCATCGATCTGGTGCACTTTTTTGCCGGCCCGCTGGCCGAGGTGAGCGCGCTGCAGAGCCAGGCCGTGCACGATTCAGGCAACTTTCGCGCGCCCGATATCACCTTCGCCTTTCGCACCGCCGATGACGCCACCGGAAGCCTGCTCGGCACCAGCACCCTGGCCTGGACGTTCCCGCTGTTCGAGCTGACCTTCAACTTCGAGCGCGGCCGAATTCGCCTGCAAGATCTGGATGGCGAGATGACGGTGATGGATGCGACCGGCAATAGCGGCGGCAGCAGCAACGGCATCGAAGTGCAAACCTATCGCATCGCCGGCCACTACTCGCGCTGGGATCAATACACCGGCTCGTTCGCCAAATCGGTGAATGCCTATCTGGACACGGTGCGCAACAATGTGCCACCGCCGGTGCCGGGACGATATGGTTTGTTGGAGTTGCAGGTAGAGGCGGCCGTTCAGCGCTCGATCTCAACCGGTATGCCGGTGCTATTGGCCGAGACATTTCCGTTGAACTTGCGAGATGAGTGAGACAGGATGAGGTGACTATGGCAACCCAATACCGGGTGATACAGGACTATGTACGTAAATATCACGATCCCATTTCATTTGCCGAGGGCGAGGTCATCACGCGCCAATATAAGGATGACGAGTTCCCTGGCTGGTGGTGGTGCACGGATAAACGTGACAAAAGTGGCTGGGTGTACGAGTCTTATTTCTATGAGGATGACTATCGCTACATCGCCAGCCACGATTACTCGGCCAGAGAGTTAAGCGTAAAAACCGGCGAGTCTGTCGTTGGCCTGGGCGAAGTGGGCGGCTGGCTGCTGGCGCAAACCGCCGCTGGCGAGTTGGGGTGGGTGCCGCTGGAGCATGTTCAGCCGCTCAACGAAGTTGGTTGATCTATAAATTTGGCTTTGCGCATTCGACACGTTCTTCAACAAGTTCAATGTTGGACTTGACACATCATGGGCGCTCGTGGGCCAACATGGGCATCATTGTGGTGTGGACGTTCACGCTCCCCTTCGCGATGCCTTTCATCGTGGCCGAGCTGATCTTCAACTTGCGCAGCGCCGGCGCGCACGTCGGCCGCCAAATGGCCGGCTATGCCCTGGCCAGCATTCCATGCTCATCCTATTCATCCTGTTTAGCTATAGGTCTTCAGATTTGCTTTTGGAATCGCGGCTGGAAGATCGTGCACGTGACACGTCAAACGTGCACGTGCACGATCCGTCTACCTAGTTTGCTATCTGAGCATCTATAGCAATTTGTCGAGGGGCTGACGAGCGGCTCGTTGAAGTGGTAGGGGAGCTGAGTATCTTCCCTGCCACGCTGTGCCCCTTCTGCAACGACGACAGCATTGACGAGGCCGGCCTGCGCACCTATGCGCGTTATCTGGCATCGGTAAAAGGTATTCGTGGCCTGGTGTGCAACGGCCACACTGGCGAGGCCATGTCCTTGCGCAACCGCGAGCGCGCCGACATCAACATCATCGTGCACCAATATCCATCGTGGACCAAGGCCGGTTACACCCTCAAGGAAATGTTGGCCATGACCAAAATTCCGCACGTGGTCAGCATCAAGATGGGCACGCGCGATATGGATCGTTTTACCAGATTTGGTGATAATTCAAGAAAAAGCTAAGGGCCGAGTGACACTTTGGACAGAAATTGGAATTCGCAGGATTTTAAAGTCTCAAACACGTACCCCTGCGGCACAAGATTCACTTTGCGTAACGTCTGAGCGACCGCCATAGAAAAGGCCTTAAAGCGAGCTTATTATCTCGAAAGGGTTGTTAACAGACCGTAGCAAACCACGGATTTTGCAATAAAATAACTGGGATGTCTCTCAAGATCTGTCAAGCAATTATCAACCACGGTTAGCACAACGATCCGACCTTAAAAAGAGTGCTGCGTTTCCTCTGGGCAAATGCTCGTAACGCAGCACTGTTGCAGCGTTGCTGCTCAAGGCAGTGGGATAATGATTGGGTAACTTTAGTTGTCCATTGCTCCCGCTCAATCTACTTCTCACTTCGCAACTCTCAGGCGAGAGGCACTGCTCATTCGATCTTTTTCGATCGTCACCGCGATTCCAATTAAAGTGCCAAATGGACGCAGTTTCGGCGTTGCATCGGTTCCTTACATTTCAATCCATGCTCCGCCATCATTCGCAGCGCAATTCTATGAGACGTCTGGTCACGTCGCATAACGCGATCTCAGGCTCAGCGAATTGCACTGCAAAGGAGCGATATGCTGGACCATATTCTGGTGCCTCTGGATGGTTCTGCTTTAGCAGAAAGCACTTTGCCGCACGTTCTGGCGCTGGCACGGGCATTTTCATCACACGTGACACTTTTGCAGGTGCTGGACGCCACGCCTTATAGTGAGACGGGCGAACAGGTGAATCCCTTGCACTGGCACATCCAGCGTGCAGAAGCACAGAGGTATCTGACCACCATAGTCACCAGGCTCGAAGCCGCAGGTCTCTTAGCGACGGCCGTCCTGCTGGAAGGGCGCGTGGCCGATGTGGTCAGCGACTATGCGCACCATCATCAGGTCGACATGATTGCGCTGTGTAACCATGGGCGAGGCGGCAGTAGCCCATGGCAGCTCGGTGGCACGGCCCAGCGGATTCTTGAGCGATGCCAGGTTTCGATGCTGCTGGTGCAGGGTCAACCTCTCGCCGACAACATTGCCGAGTGGGAATACACACGCGTGCTGGTCCCGCTCGACGGATCACCGCGCGCCGAATGCGCGCTCCCCGTGGCTGTCGCGATCGCCCGGCACAGCAAGGCGAATCTTTTACTCGCCCATGTGGTCAGCGAGCTACAACTCGTCACCGTCACACCGGCGTCAGCCGAAGATAGACAGCTGATCGAGCGTCTCACCGCGCGCAACCAGCGGGAGATCGAGCGCTATTTCAACCAGATTCAGGCGCGCACAGACCTGAAGTTTGAGATCCACCTTGAACACGCGCCGTGCGCGACCATCGGGATGCAAATGCTTGCAGCGAAGCTCTATCCGGATTTGATTGTGCTCAGCACACACGGGTTCTCGAGTGACGAGACATTACCCTACGGTAGCGTGACCCACGGCATCCTGGCTTATGGCACGACATCGGTGCTGATGGTGCGAGACACCACACGCACCTCGAATGTTAACGTGACTGAATCGACAAGTACTGCTGCTCTCCGAGATATGGAGACGCCGCTGCATGCTTGAGCATACCCGTTGGGCCACGCGGAAACCTGCCTTGCTGCGGCGACTGGATACTCAGGAAAAGGTCTTGCGGGATACCTATCATGATCTTAGTCAGATCTCGCTGGACCAGACGCCGTTTCCAGTGACCGCCGAGTGGCTGCGCGACAATTTCTATGTCATAGAGCAGACATTACAGCAGATTCGGGAAGATTTGCCGGCTGGATATTGTCGCGACCTGCCTCAGGTGCCTGATGGCGTATTCGCGCGCTACCCGCGCATATTCGCGATTGTATGGGGTCTCGTAGCGCCCTCGCGTAGTCCGCACCCGCTTGAGTTGAGCGACATCCAGCGAAGTCTCACCGAATCTCAGGAGAAGACGCCGTTGACGATTGGTGAGCTATGGGCGTTGCCGACCATGTTGCGCATCGCAACACTGGAAGTTCTGGCCCAGACGCTGCTCACGCTCATCCACCCTACAGGCGCGGCCGTGCTCGACCCCTTACCAGAGCTGTTTGCGCAGATGGCTGCCAATGAAGCCACCGTCGGGATGTGTATCCAGGATCTGCGCACAATATCCATTCAGTCGTGGGCCGACTTTTTTGATCAGGTGAGTCTGGTCGAAGACATTCTGCGCACCGATCCGGCGCAGACCTATGCCCGCATGGATTTTGAAACCCGCAATCGTTATCGCAGTGTCATCGAGACGCTGGCCCGACGGTCTCGCATCGCCGAGCCCGACATTGCGCGCCGTGCCATCCACCTCGCACAACAGGCAGCGCAGACAGACCAATTGGCACGTGAGGCCCATGTAGGTTTTTATCTAATCGACGATGGTCGTACTCAGCTGGAACGGGACATTGATTATCGCGGCCCGTTAGGCGAGCAGATGCAACGGCATCTGACGGCCCACCCAACCACGGCGTATTTAAGCGCCCTTGTCCTTGCTACCGTGCTCATCCTGGTGGTGCTGCTGGTCATGGTGAATCGGGGTGCCAGCGCGACACCCATCAAACTCATTGTGTTGACGGTGCTCGGCCTCATCCCGGTGTCGGTCATCTCCGTGAATCTGGTCAACTGGCTGTTCACCCTTGTGTTGCCACCGAGCCAGTTACCCAGGCTGGATTTCGACACAGGCGTGCCGGCAGAATGGCGCACCATGGTCGTCATCCCCGCGCTGCTCTCGCGCGACGACGGTGTGAAAGGGTTGGTTCAGCAATTGGAGCTGCACTACTTGCGCAATACCGATCCGCATGTGGGTTTTGCGCTGCTAACCGATTTTGCCGATGCGCCGGAGCAACACATGCCCGAGGACAGTCCGTTGTTGGAACACATGCGGGCCGTCATTGGCGCACTCAATACCAAATATGCCTGCGCTTCCTTCTTTTGCTTTCATCGTGAACGGCGTTGGAATGCATCCGAAAACACATGGATGGCCTGGGAACGCAAGCGCGGCAAGCTAGCCGAGTTCAACCGGCTGTTGCGAGGCGCGACAAACACCTCGTACATCATGCAGGTAGGTGACTTGGGCGTGCTGAGCAAGGTCCAGTTTGTCATCACGTTGGATGCGGACACGGTGCTGCCACGTGGCAGTGCGAATCGGCTGATCGCGACGCTGGCCCATCCGCTCAACCGTCCGGAATTTCGAGCCACGGCATCGGGAGGCGAGTGCGTCGTCAGCGGCTACACGTTGTTGCAACCCCGCACCGAAGTTTTGCCGGTCAGTTCAAGTCAGTCTCTATTCACCCGTTTGTTTGCAGGCGATATCGGCCTCGACCCCTACACCCACGCGACCTCGGACGTGTTCCAGGATTTATTCGGCGAAGTCAACTATGTCGGCAAAGGCATCTACGATGTGGACGCCTTCGAGCGCAGTTTGTGCGATCGTGTTCCAGACAACGCGCTGCTGAGCCATGACTTGTTCGAAGGAGTGCAGGGCCGAGCAGGTCTGGTTAGTGATATTGTCTTATTGGAGGACTACCCGCCCAACTACCTCACTTACACGACCCGTTTGCGGCGTTGGATTCGGGGCGATTGGCAGCTCTTGCCGTGGCTGATGCCCATCGTGCCCAGTGCCCACGGCCGGATCGCCAATCCACTTTCCCTCATCAACCGCTGGAAGATCCTGGATAATTTGCGACGCAGTCTGACTGCGCCTGGGCTGTTATTGTTACTCACCACAGGTTGGCTGTGGCTTCCTGGCACTCCGCTCATTTGGACGCTGGTGGCTGCGTTGACGCTCAGCGTTCCACTCATCATCAGTGTGCTGAACGTCGTTGTTTCATCCATTCGCTCGCTCATCCGCAGAAAAACAGGACAAACCACCCTGGCCCTCCGCGTCTTGCGACCGGTATCGACAGACGCTGCGCGCGCGCTGCTGACACTCGTTTTTTTGCCCTACGAAGCGATCACCGCGCTCGACGCAATTGTAACCACGCTCATCCGGCTGTTGGTGACCCATCGCAATCTGCTGCAATGGACATCGGCCGCCAGCATAACTCGGCTGATTGGCCGCAATGTCACCCTGGGCGCCACTGCGCGGCACATGTCGCCGGGGCTCGTCGCCGTCTGCACCGCAGTTATCCTGATGGCGGTGTTGCAATTGAGCCATGTGAAAGCATTGATCGGCACCGCACCGATGCTGCTGGCCTGGCTCGCCTCGCCCATCACCGCCTTTTGGATTGGCCGACCCATCAAGTCCAGATCAACCCCGCTACTTGCATCCGAGCGCCAACGGCTGCGTGGACTGGCGTTACGAACATGGAAGTTCTTCGAGCATTTTGTTGGGCCCGATGACAATTGGTTGCCGCCGGATCACTATCAAGAAGCGCCGGTCGGAATCACGGCCCATCAGACTTCGCCGACCAATGTCGGTCTGTTCCTGCTGTCGGCCTTGGCCGCGCACCACTTCGGCCACCTGCGCAGATTGAATCTCGTGCTTCGGCTCAGCAATGCATTGAGCACGATGAACCGGCTGCAGCGCTATCGCGGCCATTTTCTCAATTGGTATGACACTCGCACGTTGGAGCCATTGCCCCCGGCGTATGTGTCAACCGTGGATAGCGGCAACCTGGCCGGCTGTTTGATGACCCTGTGCCAGGGGTGTCTCGCCATCCCCAACGAATTTGTCCTGCGCTGGGAGAGATGGGAAGGCCTGCTCGACCATTTCACCCTGATGGATGAATTCATGCGCAAATATGAAGCGCGGGCCGCCACGGAGGAGGCGCGCACGGCCACCAAGGCTTGGCACGAAGTGATGGCCGAACTTGGCAGGCGGGTTCAGACCGTGCAAGCGGATCGGTCTCGCTGGGTGCCGCTGCTCGAAGTGATTCGCACTCAGGATCAGCAGCGCCTAGACGCGTGCATCATGGCCTTTCTCGCCGCTTATACGGCCGTGCTGGACGCATCGGCATTGGGTGATTTGCGCGCCACCATTGACAGCTTTCACACGCATCTGGATGAAATGCAGCGCGAATGGCAAACGCTCATGCCGGGGTTGCGCGCCTTGAATCAGGCACCTGCCGTGTTGACATCGGGAACGGCTGACCTGGTGCGCACCTGGACGGCCTTGTGTGAGACCCTGCCTGCCACGCTGCGGCTGCGCGATTTGGACGATGCCGGCAAGCATGCGCGCGCACTTGTGCAGCAACTCAGCGCGGGGTTGCAGACCGCACCACCCGCCGAGCGTGATCCGGGCCAAGCCTGGTGTGCACAGTTTGATGCCGATCTGGAGGAAGCCCTGGCTAACGCCGCCCAAGTTCTGGACGGGTTGCGCGACATTGGTGTTCGCTCGGAAGCCTTCCTTCAAGCGATTTCATACGGTATTTTGAGAAAAGCTCAAGAAAAACAAAATACCTGTTTTTAAATTTTTTACAGGAGCTAGAATTAGATGAGATCTTTCAAATGAATATAAAAAAGTTGGTCAAATACGTTGCTAAAACTAATATGACCCAGACAAGC
>JBBQST010000088.1:0-11622 GCA_038213625.1 Thermoflexales bacterium | reverse complement strand
TAGGGGTCGGGGGTCCATTGACGAAGCTCAAGATGAGCCTAACGCTGCTTAATTTCGTGCCTATGGGGCGGGTCTGAGACCCACCCCTACATGGCTTAAATGCCTCTAAATCAGAATGCACCCACCCTAGACTCTCACGCTCACGTTGCCGCTAGAATTCTTGGCATGCGAACTCGCCACGACCTTGAAAACCTGGAGCAGCTGACACTGGCTCCGTATGCAATGCAGGCGCGCGACTCGCGCGGCCGGGAATATCCGGAGGATGAGGCCGCCTATCGAACGGCGTTTCAACGGGATCGTGAGCGGGTGTTGCACACCACGGCCTTTCGCCGCTTACAGGGCAAGACCCAGGTGTTTGTGGTGACCGAAGGGGATTACTATCGCACCCGCATCACCCACACGATGGAAGTGGCGCAGATCGGCCGGACGATTGCGCGGGCGTTGGGTGTGAATGAGGATCTGGTCGAAGGTATTTGTCTGGCGCACGATCTGGGGCATCCGCCATTTGGCCACAGTGGCGAATACACGCTCGACACATTGATGAAGGATCACGGCGGCTTCAACCACAATCAGCACAGCATTCGGATTGTGACGCTGCTGGAACGGCGCTACCCGGAGTGGCCGGGGCTGAACCTGACCTACGAATTTCGCGAGGGCCTGGCCAAGCACGAGACTGATTACGACGTGGCGGCGCCGACTGATTTTGAGCCGAAGTTGCGCGGCACCCTGGAATCCCAAATCGCCTCATTTGCGGACGAACTGGCTTATAACGCCCACGATCTGGACGATGGGTTGCGGGCCGGCCTGTTGAACGTCCAGGACGTGCAGGAAACGCGCTGGTGGCAGCGCGCGCGCGAATCGGCTAGAATTTCGATGAATACGCCTTTCGATGAACTGATTCGGCACCGGATTGTGCGCCGTTTGATTGGCGAGATGGTGACTGAGTTTGTTGATGAATCGACGCGCCGGATTATGACCAGCGAGGTGCAATCGGCGGACGAGGTGCGCGCGCAGCCCGGATTATTGGTGGGTTATCGGAACGAAGCTGCGGAGATGAATCAGGAACTCAAGGCGTTTTTGTATGACCGTCTGTATCGCCATTACCGGGTGATGCGCATGACTAGCAAGGCCGCGCGCGTCCTCACCGATCTTTTCAAGGCGTATTGCGACGAGCCGCGTATTCTGTCCGATAGCACCCGCGCCCAATTGAGTCAGTATCCACTGGAGCGGGTGATCTGCAACTACATCGCCGGCATGACGGACCGGTTTGCGCTGGACGAGCACGCCCGCTTGTTTGACCCGCATGAACGGGTCTGAAGGGCTGATATGAAGGGCTGATATGAAGGGCTGAAGTGTAAGGACTAGCGCGGCTGGGTCGTGCGTTTGGCACCGCCGATGTCACCCAGGCGAGTGGGTTTAACCCGTTTGCGCCGCTCGCCGGCCAGCAACGAGACCACCAGCAGCAGGGCCAGGATCAGGCCGATGACGCAATACAGCACGAAGCTGGAGAAAGCCGGCCCCTGCTCACGCATGGTCATCGAGAACACGCCTGGATTCACTACTTGCTTCCGCTCGTCCTCAATGCGGTCGTTCACGGTCTTAAAAAGACCGCCTACTTCGATCTCGACCTGCCTGCTTTCCGAGGTGGCAGCTTGAATGCCGGCTGGTGTGCAATCTACGGGGAAGGCCGGGTCGCCGGGATGATCCAGGGCATACGCACCGGGGATATTGACACTGACCCATTTGGGTAGCGGAACATTGACTCGCATGACGCCGACTTCGATCTGCCTCAATGTTTTCGGATTCAATCTGGCGATCCGAACCTTGACCTGTTGACTATCAAACTCACTTTGTTCCGCCGGGATGCGCATGGCGATGAATGTGGCCGGCCGGCGCGCATTGAACTGCACATCCACATCAGTGGCCGCAACCGTGCCCATATTCCAGATACATGCCGCAATGATGTGCTCACCGTCGGCATTGGTTTGCTGTGTGTAGGTATAGACCAGAATAGGCGCACCCGAATTTGCTGCCAATGTCGCCGTGACGGCCTGCTCAAAGGCTTGTGCCGGCATTGTAATCACGCTCCGAATGCCAATTGGGTTGGCCCCGTCAATCGCTGCGGCTGCGGTGGCCTCGGCTGCCATGGCGGTTGAGACTGTATCTGGCGGTGATTTTGGATCCTGTGCTGTGTTGACGGCTGCAGTGCCAGTGGCTCTGGCCGCATCCTGGGTGGCTAGTGCCCGGGTTGCTTCTGCCGTTGATGTGGCATCCAGATCTGGCGTGGCCGTGAACGCGGGTGTGGGAACCGTGCCGGTTGGGCTATCGGTGTCCGTCAGAGGATCACCCGGAATGATCGTGCTGGTGACGGTGGGCAAACGCGTGCGACTCACGGGCAGGGTCACGGTCAGGGTGATGGGAATGCGGGTGGACACCACCGGAGCCGCGGGTTCGGGTATGCTGGTTTCTCCGGGCGGTTCTGCTGTAGGAGGTCGGACCGTGACATCAAAATGAACCGTTGGGAGTGGGCTCGCTTCGGTGACCGGCTCGGTGGGGGTGATATTGGGGTTGATGGAGGTGGCCGTAATGACGGGTGTATTTGTGACCTCGACAGTAGGCTGAGTCGTTTTAACCGTCACCGCTGGAATCGGTGTCTCGGTCAGTAATACAGATGTAGGCGCAGGGGGTTTGGTCGGATCGTCAGGAATGGGCGTGATGGTTGCTGGCGGCGGTGTAGGCGGCTCGACAGTGGCGGGTGTGGGCACCGCCGTGGTTGCCGGTGGGGGTGGGATCGGCGTATCGGTCGGACCAAATGTGCTGGTGGGGCCGACGGTAGCTGGCGGTTCGGGCGTCCGAGCAGGCTCTTCCGTGGGTGGCGGGATCACCGTATCCACTGGGAGCGGGGTATCCACTGGCACCTCTGTGACGACGACGGCCGTTGGCAGCGCCGTCGTTCCCGGATTGGGGGTCACAGATTCAGGCGTGGGCACGACATCGAAAATCGCAAACAGCCCACGGCCATTCCCTTGATTCCCCGGCCCACCTGGGGCGGCCTGTTGCGCCCCTGCGGCAACGTAAAGACTGGGAGCCGCCAGCGCCAGGGTTGCTAGAACCAGGAGCGTGGCAAAGCCCAGCCAGAACACTGCCAGCCGTGTGTGAGATGCCGGTTTGGGGCGATGTGAGACGATGTGAATAGAACCAAGGCTCATCCGTCGTTAATTGTACTTGAACGACCGCTGTTCGCTGACTTAAAGCGCCCAGCTTAAGCGCAGAGACAATGCAGATTCCCTGGTTCTCTTCCCTAAACGACCATATAACCCTTGCCCCGGACCGTCAGCAGATGTTGCGGCATTTGCGGCAAAGGCTCCAGCTTGGAGCGCAGCCGAGAGATATGGGGACGCAACAGACTGGCTGCCTTGTCCTCATCCAGATCCCGTCCCATGACTTTATTGACGATGGCGCGCGCCGACACAGGAATGCCGACCTGGTGGCTCAGGCAATCAATAATGGCGTTTTCGATGGTGCTCAAACGGACCACCGGGGCGCTGAGCACGCCCATATGCATGCCAGCGAAGGCTGAAGCCGTCATAACGGCCCGCCGACTCATGGTGTGGGTGTAGGCATGGTTGATGGCCGGCGCATACAGGTGCACTGGCGTGTGCTCCACCACAGTCTGGGCACTGACCATTTCATGCTGCGGCATGCTGAGCGAAAGTTGCTCTGCGGCTTGATCGATGGCTTGCTCCAGCAGTTGGTGGCGCATCTCCGGCGTTTCACTGGCCAGCAAATAAGCATCGATGCCCAGACGAATGGCGCGACGGGCCGCGCTGATATCGCCGTGGGTATCCAGCAAAACAATCACAGGTCGTAGACTTAACAGCATGTATTGCTCGATTGCATACTCTGCCAAGCTGATACCGCCTGCGGTTACCTCTGCTAGAATAATATGAAAGAGGGCTTCCTCTGGATTAGTGCTCGATTCGCTATTGTGCTGGGCGGTTGCTGTCAAGCGCGAAGCATGGACTAACTGCATAGCGCGAGCTAGCGTCTGTGTACTTTGTATCTGCAGCCCGCGATTGTGCAAGTGTTGCACAATAACAGAATCAGGCTCGACACCATCAAAGAGAAACAATACCTGTGAACTCATTGTCAGCGAACTCCTTAGTTGCATGGTGCATGATGAATGGTCGTTCTCGCGTGGAAGAGTGGCATCGGCTGGTGCAGGCTCAATCGCAGTCTGGCCGGCGAATCTCTCCTCTTGCTACTCCCGCTTCTCGTTCAATAGTCGCAACCTGTCAGATAATCTGCATGTCAGCCACTGCTGAATGAATGTGAAGATGAAAAAGTAGTAAGCGCATAATTGCGTCTTATTTACAAACATTCAAAGCTCTAACTCAGCAATTGCCCTTCTACTAAGGCACAATACACGCTTATAGATTGAATAGTTGATCAATACGAGAAGAACTTGCAATTTTTTACAATTGTGCCACTGCGGACTTTTTCATGGCAAGCGACTACTTATCAGGAGAAGACAAGATCTTAGCGAGGAAGGATGACGCTTCCTTAGCAAAGGCTGTTGCAAGCCGCGATCCCAATGCTATCAACAGGCTGTATGAGGAATACAGCGAGCCGGTCATGCGCTATGTCTACCATGTTGCACCGAGCATTATTGAGTTGGACATGCAGGACGTGGTCCAAGATACTTTTATTGCAGTTTTGAACTCAATTAAAGACTATCGAGCAGAGAGCAGTCTCTCAACCTGGATCTTGAGGATTGCGTACTTTAAGGCAGTGGATCTACTTCGCAAACATAAGTCGCTGGGTCGGCAGGAGTTCAGCTTTTCTGAGTATGCAAATCCTGACAATTCCAACGATGAAATTGATTTTGCGGACCCGTCGCCATCGGTGGAAGACATCATCACCAGTGGTGAAGATATTGCACTGATCCGACGTTTGCTGGCAGAGCTGCCTGAAGAGCAGAGAACGGTTTTGAGTTTGCGTTATGTGATGAACATGAAGGTTGAAGATGTAGCCAGAACAATGGACATCAGTCGACGCATGGTGGAGTTGCACATCACACGCGCCCGTTCGGGTATGCGTAAGCTATACATTGAGCATCAGGAAGAGTAGCAACAGACTATTAAGCGGATACGAAATTCAGGGTCAATCAATTCGCTGGTTCAACCGGCACCGATATAACATCAAAGTCAAGAGTGAATTAACGTTGTAGTTAATTGCAATCTCAAGGAAGACGTTTCAATTGGACGATCGTAATCGGGCGAAGGTCCCCCCACCAGATCCCAACGGACGCATGAGCGATCAGTTCATTGCGGATGCGCTGGCAAAATCTGGTCGCCAAACGCCACCGCTTCGTGCGGCGGCGCGAGCCAACATCCTGAATGCGATGCTGGCCGAAAACGCACGTTTGCTTGCTATCGAAACGCGGGTTAAGACTCAACCGGCCCCGACGCCCAGTGCGACTTTCTGGGATCGTTTGGTGCGCCTGTTCAATCCACCCGTCGCGCGCACCTTTGGCGGTGCCGCAGCCATCTTGCTGGTGGCAGTTTCATTTGTGCTGTTGGGCGGCGAGCGTGGTACTGCTTTAGGCACTGTCACAGGCGGCGGAATGCTGCAAGAGTCGCGCACGGCGTTTGGCTGGACGTGGGCGATTGGCCGTGCTGTAGGCGATCAGGGCCTGACGTTGCATGGCGGCGACGAGTTGACCACCCAGATCACAACAACCATTGTGCTCACCAATCAATCCACCATTGCGGTGGCTCCTGGCACTCGGATTGTCATGGCGCAAGATGGCAGTGGTGTGGCGGATATTCAGGGTGAGGCCGCTTTCGATATCCACTATGCGCCGAATGAAACCCCCAACTTCACCGTGCGGGCCGGCGATGCGCAGATGATCGATCGTGGCACGCGCTTTCGCACCCGGCGCTCAGGCGACCAGGTCGTCCATTACACCGACTTTGGCCGGGTGAGTGTGGTGGCGGGTTCAAACACCAAAGATGTCATCACCGGTGAGCAAATTCGGGCCGTAGGTCCCAACCTCATGTCGGTTGAGCTGCAAACGCCCGTGGTTCGGTTGGGTTCGGCCTCAAATAACCGTGCGCTGACCAATCGTGAGGCCATTACGATGACGGCGGTGATTTATCCGAAGTCAACGCTGTATACGTTGAATGCCGATACGGGTAACACGCTTTACACCTTTACAGCCGATGCTACCGGTAATGTCACGGGCGTGTTGGAGCTGGGCGGTGAAGATGAATACCGCTACAGCTTCTTTGTGGTCGCACCCCAGACCGATGGGCGCCGGAGTCAGGCTTCGGATCCAGTCACCATCGTGGTGGATCGCACGGCTCCGCGTGTTACGCTCAACCCGGTGACCCAGGATGCAACCGAAGTGGTGGTGCGCGGCTCAACCGAAGCACGATCCACCGTCGTTGCCAACGGCGTGCCCGCCACCGTCAATGCGGATGGCTCCTTTGAGGTGCGGTTGCCAAAACTGGCCGATCTCAAGATCGTGCGTTTGATCGTGACCGATGAAGCCGGCAACCCGCGCGCTGTTGAAATCAAGGTGCAATAGTCGGGACCGAAGCTGAGTTTGTGGGTTCAATTTGCGCAGCAGCCTGTTTTGCACGGCTGCTGCGCAAATTTCGTATAAGCATATAGGCGAGGATGGCTGTGGTAGCCAACCCCAGGGCCACGCCAGTGAAATCTCCCAGCGCATCACTCAACTCAGCCACCCGGTCGTTGAAGAAGCGGCCGAGTTGGACATATGCCACCACCCACAACACTTCGCCCAACACATCCCAGACCATAAAGCGCGGCCACGAATAACTGGCGATGCCGCTGGTCAGATTGATGTAGGGGCCGACCGCGGTGAGCAGCCAGCGGCTCAGAAACACACTCGCGCCGCCCCATTTTCGCGAGGTTTCCTCGGCCTTCACCAGCAACGCCTCTGCTTTTAGTCTGCGACAGATGCGCAAAACCGGCCCGTGGCCGCCATACCAACCGATGGCGTAGCCGATGTGATCGCCCACAATGGCAGCCGTTGCAGCCACCGCAATCACCGGCCAAAACTCCATCTCGCCCTGCTCGATGAGGGACCCCACCATGATGAGCAAAAAGCTGGTTGGCAAGGGGATGCCAATCGCCGAAACCAAAATACTGAGAAAGATCGCCACAAGCCCGTAGGTGGCTACGGCATTGAGCAAAGTGCTTTGTAAATCCATAACGTGAGATTTGGTGTTGCTTAAGAGCCAGGGCTGGATGGAGTGGGAGTGAACGCGGGAGTGGGTTGTATGGGCGGCGGCGGTGGTTCAGGCTTGTCTCCACCTGGCCGGCGGGTATTGCGCTCGGTCTCGATGGCGGCCTGCAGGGTGGTGATCAGGTCGCTGACATTCTTGTTTTGCGCGCGCGCAATCTCGCGTAAAGGGCGCATATCTCGCGGCTGATCGGGATCGGCCAGCTCCAGTGCCGCAAACAGCACCCGCGGCGGCACGCGATAGGAGTGCGCGATGTAGGGCACGCTCATCCACTCACGAATGGGCTCGTTGGTGGGCCGGTCGACAAAGCGCCGGACCAGGCGGATGCCGAAAATCAGGGTGATGACCAGCGCGATGGCCAGACCACCCAATAAGAGGAAGCGTTGTTTACGGGTCACACGCACATTGTAGGCAACAAATATGCACAAATTGTGGAGCGCGTAATTCGGGTTGTACTCTCAAATCAGCTTGAGCATGAGCGCCGACCAGTCGTCGTCAATCGAGATCATGCGCACCGGCCTGAGATCTATACCCTGTGCCCACGCCACAATCGTGTCGCGGTTGATATCGGTGTCGATCTTGCTGGTGCCTTTGTAATAGGTCACCCAAATCACGCCATAGCGCGACAGCCTGATTTTGAGCCTGGGCAGGTAGTCCTCCAACTCTTCGCGGTCTTTGACAAACAGCTGAATCACATCCACCAGGGCGCGTGGGTCGGTTACAAAGGTTGCACCCTCTGGCAAAGGCGCTATCAACTCGGCATAGCCCTCCGGTGCTTGCGCCAGGTAAATCCTTTGATTCGGCTTGAGCAGCAGCTTTTGCGCAAGCGTTTTGTTGGAGGTGGTCTCGGCCATAGTGTTTGTATTGTGCTTCACTCACATGAGTGTTCAGAATCAGTGGTCGTTTTCAGCCTCATCGCTATACTCCCAGCAGAACCAACATGACAAACACACTCTTTGAAAATGGACGTCTGACCCGGCGTCCCATGGGCAGTACCGGCCTCATGGTCACCCCGTTGTGCATTGGCTGCGCGCCGCTCGGCAACATGCCCGAGACGTTCGCGTATGAGGTCGCCGAGGAGCAGGCGCTGGACACGGTGCGCGCCTTCTTCAAGAGCGACATCAATTTTCTCGACACGGCCTATTCCTACGGCGATGGTGAAAGCGAGCGCCGCATCGGCCTGGTGATCAAAGAGTTGGGCGGCAAGGTGCCCGACGGCTATGTGCTAGCCACCAAGGCCGACCGCAGTATGCAAACTGGCGAGTTCACCGGCGCGCAGTTCATGCGTTCGGTCGAGCGCAGCCTCAAACTCTTGGGCTTGAGCAAGCTGCAACTGGTGCACATTCACGATCCCGAACACACCACCTTCGAGAATGTCATGTCCAAAGGCGGCCCACTCGAAGTGCTGCAACAATGCCAGCGCGAGGGCTTGATCGAGCACATTGGCGTGGCCGGCGGCCCCATCGACATGGAGATCAAATATGTCGAGACCGGCGCGTTCAGTGCCGTGGTCACCCACAATCGTTACACGTTGCTGAACCGCAGTGCCGAGCCGCTGATTGAGATCGCGTCCAAGCGCGGCGTGGCCGTGCTGAACGCCGCCCCGTATGGCAGTGGCATGCTGGCCAAGGGGCCGAGCGCTTATCCACGCTATGCCTATCAGGAAGCCGGTGCTGATCTGGTGGATCGCGCGTTCAAGATGGAGGCGGCCTGCAAGGCGCACGGCGTGTCATTGGCTGCGGCCGCGCTGCATTTCTCGTTGCGCGATCCACGCATCACCTCGACCATCGTTGGCTTCAGCAAGCCGGGGCGTCTGGCCCAAACCATTGAGTTGGCTCATCAGGCCATTCCCGATGCGTTGTGGCCGGAGCTGGATGCGCTCGCGCCACAGTCGGTGGGCGATCCGGAGGCGAATCGGTTTTAGCCAAAGGCATGGCCTCCCCCTTATTCGTTCTCGTCCAGGTGGAAGTGATGGAGCAAGCGGTGTGCAAGCGGGGCCGCGACGATGCCGACTGAACTGATGAAGATGACGCCTGAAAAAAGGGCATAAAAAGATGCGAAGAGTTTGGCGGCATCCGGCATGGTGGTGAGCACCGGCCCCATCCCGCTCAAAATCATCGATGCGTTCAACAACGCATCGAGAAAATAAAGCTCCGCAAACACCATATAGCCGACGATGCCGATGGCGAGGGCAATCGTGATGATGATGAGAGAAAACAACGCATGCCGGCCCAGCCGTTGCACAAACTTTTGGCGTGGCAGGAGCGGATCAGACTTGCGCTCATACATGTTTTAGTTTGCTGGAATGGGTTAAAACCGAACAAAACTCATAGACTTGGCGGGGTGCAGAACCTAAGGTTCTACCAACGGCGGTACGTCTCAATTCACATCGCCTAATAACTCAAATTCGGCGCCAGCCACTTCTCGGCCTCTTCCACCGTCATGCCTTTGCGCCGTGCGTAGTCTTCCACCTGATCTCGTCCCAGCCGGCCTACGCCAAAATAGCGCGCCTGTGGATGGGCGAAGTAGAGGCCGCTCACGGCTGCTGCCGGCAACATCGCCATGCTCTCAGTCAATTGCATCCCCGCGTTGTTCTCGGCCCCCAACAGATCAAAGATCGCGCGTTTCTCGGTGTGATCGGGTTGGGAGGGGTAGCCGGGCGCGGGTCGAATGCCGCGATATTTCTCCTCGACCAGATCCTGGTGTTGCAAGTTCTCGCTCAAGCCGTAGCCAAAATCGTCGCGAGCCTGTTTGTGCAGCCGCTCGGCAAACGCCTCAGCCAGCCGGTCGGCCAGCGCCTCGACCAGAATCGCGTTGTAGTCGTCACCGGCGTGCTTGTAGCTTTCGACCATCTGCTTGGCCCCGTCGATGCCCACGGCAAACGCGCCGATGTAGTCCACCACGCCGCTGTCTTTGGGCGCGATGAAGTCGGCCAGCGCCAGATTGGAATTGAGCATTGCGAATTGAGACTGTGCAGCGGTATCGCCCCCATTCCTTTTCAATTCTCCATTCTCCGTTCTCAATTTGTCTTGCTGCTGACGCAAGGTGTGCAGCGTGGTCTTAAGCTGGCTGCGCGACTCATCGGCATACACCTCGATGTCGTCGCCGACCGTGTTGGCGGGGAAGATGCCATACACGGCCCGCGCAGTCAGCGATTGACGATTCGGCTTCAGAGCCGCGGCCATTGACGATTGACCATTGGTTCCGGACCGATGAGTCGTTGCATGTGCCGTGGCATTGGCCTGCACCAGTCGCTTGAGCAGTAACTGCGCATCGGCATACAGCTTCTGGGCTTGCTCGCCCACCACGGAGTCAGTGAGAATGGCGGGGAATTGGCCGGCCAGTTCCCAGGCCTGGAAGAACGGCGTCCAATCGATGTAGTCCACCAGTTCGCGCAGAGCCATGTCCTCAATCACGCGCACGCCCACAAATTGTGGCTCGGACACATCCAGCGCTTTCCAGTCGAACACGGCCCTCCGTTTGCGCGCCTCTTCAATCGGCAACAGCGGCTTGCGGTCGTTGCGGTTCTTGAACTGCTCGCGCAGCTCTGCCTGCAACTTCGAGTTGCCCTGCACAAAATCCTCGCGCAAGTCTTTGCTGATGAGCGAGCCGGCCACGCCCACGGCCCGCGAGGCATCCAACACATGCACCACCGGCTGCGAATAGTTGGGCGCAATCTTGAGCGCGGTGTGCGCTTTGCTGGTGGTCGCGCCGCCGATCAGCAGCGGAATCTGAAAGCCCTCGCGCTCCATCTCTTTGGCCACGTGCGCCATCTCATCCAGCGACGGCGTAATCAAGCCGCTTAGGCCGATCATGTCTGCGCCGACCTCTTTGGCCGTGCGCAAAATCTTCTCCGTCGACACCATCACGCCCAGATCGATGACTTCGTAGTTATTGCACCCCAGCACCACCCCGACGATGTTCTTGCCGATGTCGTGGACGTCGCCCTTCACGGTCGCGATCACAATTCGGCCAGCGGACAAACCAGACGACGGACGACGGGAGACGATAGACGGCTGATCCGTCGTCCGTCCTCCGTCCTCCGTCTCTTTCAGCGCCGCCGCATCCTTCTCGGCCTGCAAATACGGCTCCAGCACCGCCACCGCCCGCTTCATCACCCGCGCGCTCTTGACCACCTGTGGCAAAAACATCTTGCCCGAGCCGAACAGATCGCCGACCACGTTCATGCCCCTCATCAGCGGCCCTTCAATCACGTTCAGTGGCCGGCCATATTTCTGGCGCGCCTCCTCCACATCGGCCTCAATGAAATCGGTAATCCCTCTCACCAGCGAGTGCTCCAGCCGCTCATCCACGCTGCCGTTGCGCCACTCCATCTGACGGGAGACGG
>JBBQST010000087.1:0-11662 GCA_038213625.1 Thermoflexales bacterium | reverse complement strand
ATGATGACGAAATCTCACGCAAAGACGCACAGGTGCAAAGTTCAACTCATAGCGCCTTTGCCCCTGTGCGTGAGATGACTGCGCAACATCAGTTAGAAAAATAAAATCGGTAAAGCGCGAAACGTCGAGGAAAGTCTTTATCTAACAACGTCATTCCCGCGGAGGCGTCCCCGCAGCGGGGCGGAATCCAAAACTTACAACCACAGTCACGTCGGGGTTACGCCTGGATCCCCGCCTCCGCGGGAATGACGGCACTCGGGCGTGACTTTCAATCATGATTTGCCTTCGCCCTTTTTCTTTTTGCCGAATTTATTTTCAAAGTTTCATACGCCGCCATTCCGCAAACCGCAAGTCACCTTAAATTCATACAGGACATCCCATGCTGCACTCAATCTCGTCCTCGGTTTCAAGCCTGCGCCAACGGCTTCCCCTCAAACCCGCGCTCATGGCTATCTCGGCGGCGTGTCTGTTGTTGGGGCTGTGGGGCGGCCTGGCCCGCATGGGTTGGTTGCTGCCCATGCCGCATAGCAATCTGGTGAGCCAGCATGGCGCGCTCATGATGGCTGGCTTTCTCGGCGCGCTCATCTCATTGGAGCGGGCCGTGGCCCTGGAGAAGCGCTGGGCCTACATTGCACCTGCGTTAGCCGGCCTGGGCGGCCTTGCCCTGAGCGTGGGCTTGCCGGATCTGGTTGGCCGTAGCTTGATTTTGGCAGGCAGTATCGGCCTGGTCGCGATATTCATCTACATCGTCAAACATCGCCCCGACGCCGCGCACGGCATGATGGGGGCCGGCGCGCTGTTGTGGGCCATCGGCAATGTGCTGTGGTGGCTGGGCACGCCCGTGTTTCAAGCAGTGCCGTGGTGGATCGGCTTTCTGCTGCTCACCATCACCGGCGAACGGCTGGAGCTGGGCCGGGTGTTGCGCCTGTCTCGCACGGTCAATTGGCTCCTGCTAGCCCTCGCGGCCGCGTTCATCGTTGGCCTCCTCATCAGCCGGGTTCAATTTCAACTGGGCATTCAAGTGTGCGGCGCGGCACTCATCGGCCTCAGCGCATGGATGCTGCGCTACGACATTGCCCGCCGCACCATTCGCAAGACGGGGCTGACACGGTTTATCGCCGCGTGTTTGCTGCTGGGTCAGATCTGGCTGGGTGTGGCAGGCGCATTATGGCTGTGGATGGCAGCGCAGTTCAATGCAGGGTTTGGCTACGATGCCCTGTTGCACACAGTGCTGGTCGGCTTCGTGTTCTCGATGATTTTTGGTCATGCGCCGGTGATTGTGCCGGGTGTGCTGCGGCGGCCCTTCCCCTATTCACCTGTGTTGTATGTGCCGCTGGCTGCGTTGCATCTCGCATTGGTTGTGCGCGTGTTGGGCGATGCCGCGCATCATGCCGGTCTGCGCATGTGGGGTGGCCTGTTCAATGAGGTGGCAGTGATTGGCTTTTTGATGCTGGCCGCCTGGTCTGTGTTGCGCGATCGCCCAATCGTCCAGCCCATCATTCCGTTAACTCGTGCAACGTGAGCAATTGATCGTGCGCGTCAAACTTGGCCACGAGCTTTTGATTCGTGTGCGGCTCCAATAAAATGGGTGCCGGCGTCATCATATCCAACACGCCACTGGCCGGCATGATGGATGCGGCGCGGGGGCGAAATCCCATGACGGCCGTGACGTGACTGCCCTGCTCCTCGATTTTCAGCCGATAAAACTTCAGGTAGTGGAGGTAGGCCTGGCGCTGATTGCTGACGGATTGCTGCTGCAGGAACATCGGGAACACGCGGGCGATGCGCGGCAGTGGGTGCATGATCGAGCGCTTGTAGCGGGCATCTTTGATCAGCATAAACAAAGCCCCGCCGGGATACGGCACCGCGAAAGAACAACCAGCCCGGCACACGCCGCTGGCAATGGCGCTCAGAGTGCCACCGTTGATCTGGGCCGAGAGGCCGAGACTGGGTATGTGAAGTTCGTCGATGCCAGCCTCGTGGCCCAGATGACGCAATTGCTCGACGGACTTGAGCAAATAGGGCGGAATGCCGCTGCCGGCATTGGCCCACGCCCACAACCAGGTGCGATACTCGGCGCTCTCTGTGCCCAGAATCTGCACCGTCAATTGCAACGTCTCGTGTGGCATTTGAAGCGCCAGCACACCCTCATCCAGCGCAAACGACCAGCGCGCCTGTCGCAACACCGCTTCGAGATAGACCTGCTTGTCGAAGGATGCGGCAGCATGCTGGAGAAATAAGGTGGTTAGGCTTGGCGACGAGGGAAGATCTGACATCATGATGAGATGAGTGCTGGCTATGTGAGCGGCAAACGAGGCCGAACTATAGCGCCGACGACAGTTGTGTGCAGATTTTGCATGAGTTTGCTGGCCTTCTATGCGTAGGCGCACGGAAGGCGCACCGAAGGCAAACCCACCCACTCGCCAAAAACCCATTCAACGAGCAGAGCCATCGGCAACAAGTCCCCAGGAAAGTTCTGGTCTGGTTTTCCCGCACAGCGCCAAATTATTGGAGACTGGTAAACTTCGGCTGCATTTTGTGACCATGATCGAAGATCAGCTCATTACACGCATCCAACGCCGCGCTGCCGAAACTGAAGGTGCTGCTCAAGCACTGGCAGAGCTATACGATCTGTACGGCAGTCGGGTGTATTCACTCTCGGTCATGATTCTGGGTGAAGGGATGGCCGCGCAGGAAGCCACGCAGGATACGTTCATGAAGGTTTGGGAGCGGCCTGAACAATATCGCGATGAATACGGCAAGTTTGCGTCATGGTTGCTCACCATTGCCCGTCGGACCGCCATTGATCGCTTGCGCCGCGAAAAGCGCCAGTTCACGATTGCGGCCTCGCTGGATGATGATGACTTCCCCGAGTTGCGCGATTTTAAAGAGGACACTGAGAACCGGTGGCGGGAATTGCGACTGCTGATGGATGAATTGCCGGTTGATCAACGAGAAACCCTGATTTTGTCATTTTATCGCGGGATGAGCCAAAGCGATATCTCCGCCTACCTGGATGTTCCCTTGGGAACGATCAAGACGCGAATGAAACTGGCGATGGACAAACTGAGACACGCGTGGCACGGCACTACGAGATAGCTTAAAGGATGCATGCAGAACTGCTGTAGTGTAGCTTTCTTACTTGAGAGTAATACTCTTTTGTCATACTTTGTATGGCTAGTGTAATTGCAACAAGATTTGCAAAGATTGCATGCATCCGAATGGCTAAAGTTGAGCGTTTTAGGATATAGATAAAGGAGCTAGACACTCCAAGAATTGCCTTGGCACTTATCAGAGGCAGTTGATTAAGGCGATAGCATGGATCGTGTGAATTGTGAGTCCATTGAGGAAAAGCTTGTTGCGCTGACCCTGAATCCTCGGGAATTGACTGAGCGTGAGCGTGCAGAAATTGTGGCGCAGTTGAATGACTGCACCGGTAGCCGGGAGCTGTACGAAGACTACCTCTGCATCAGCAGTGGTCTGCTGCAGGCCATGCCTCAACGCGTCCCTCCGCCCAACCTCAAAGCCAGTCTCATGGCCCAGGTCAAAGCGGCCTCGCCAAAACCCACTCGGCAACTGAGCTGGATCGAGCGGCTTGGGCAATGGCTGACCGGCAGCATGCGCGTGCCCCGGCTCGCCATCGGCGCAGCAACGGCTGTGTTGATCGGCTCGGTCAGTGTGTTTGGCACCCAAATCTTTGTGCTCTCGCGGCAAACGCTTCAGCAGAATAATCAACTGGCCATGTTGACGACGCGCGAGGCAGATCAGCAAAAGGCCTTTTCAACGCTCTCCACCCGAACCGCTGAAGAGAATGCCCAGACCCAACAACAAGCCCAATTACTGGATATTTTGTCCGACACGGATGCGCACACTGTGAGCCTGGGCGGCCAGGACATTGCCCCGCAAGCGCACGCCAAAATGCACTTCAACCCCACCCACAACACCGGCGTGTTATCTCTGGACAACTTGCCCGCGATCACGCCGGAACAGAGCTACCAATTGTGGTTCTTTGATGACGCGGGCAAACCGCTCCCCAGCATCATCTTCGATGCGACCGCTAAAAATGTGCTGGTGAATGCCGACTCGCAGTTTGGCGCATTCAAGAACTTTGCCATCACCATCGAGCCGGCCGGCGGCAGTGTGGCACCGCGCGGGCCGCTGGCCTTGCTAGGGCTGCCGTAGGCTGAGCAGAGTTTTTAGTCGTTAGTTGTTAGTTGTTAGTAATACGGGTTTGTCCTTTAATAGACTCCGATTACTAACGACTAAAAACTAACAACTAATGACTAAAAACTAATGACTCCCTTCCCCCGCATTTCCGCCTTCCCTAAGTGCTACATCGACGACATCGCCATCCACAAAACGATGACTGTGGTTGAGTGGATCGAGATGGCCCAGGACTTAAAACCGGCCGGTGCCGAGGGGTTGGAACTGCTCGACGGCTTCCTCGAATCCCACGACACGGCTTACCTGGATTCGGTCGGCAATGCCATTCACGCCGGCGGCTTCGTCATGCCGATGCTGTGCTGCTCGCCGGACTTTACGCACCCTGACGAGGCCGTGCGCCAGAGCGAATTCGAGCGCGAGGCCAGACTCATCGAGGTGACGCGGCACTTGGGCGGCCCTGGCGCAACCTGCCGCGTGCTGAGTGGCCAACGCCATCCTGAGGTGCCGGTCGAGCAAGGCATCACGTGGGTGGTCGATGCCATCACCAAGCTCATTCCCATCGCCAAAGCCAACCAGATTGTGTTGGGCATGGAGAACCACTACAAGGACGGCCGCTGGCAATACCCCGAGTTCGCCCAGAAGCAAGACGTGTTCCTGCGCATCGTCAACGCCATTCCCGAGCGCGACTACTTCGGCGTGCAGTTCGACCCCTCGAATGCGATTGTGGCCGGCGACGATCCCATCGAATTGTTGCGGGCCGTGAGAGACCGCGTGGTGAGCATGCACGCCAGCGATCGCTATCTGGCCGAGGGCACATCGTTGGACGAGTTGAAGCAAAGCGACGGCACCCTCGGCTACAGCTCCAACCTGCGCCACGGCGTCACCGGCAAAGGCCTCAACGACTACGACACGATTTTCGCGATCCTCAAATCCGTGAACTACTCGCGCTGGATCAGCATCGAAGACGGCATGAACGGCATGGATGAGATGCGCGACAGCCTGCGGTTCCTGGCCCAGAAACGCGATCAATATTTCCCGGCAGAATAAGAAAGAGGCGGATTTTGGACAGAATGACAAAATAGACAAAGTGGGGACTCGTTCACCGTGTCCTACTTTGTGAATTTTGTCATTCTGTCCAAATTCTTTTCTGCCACGGCACACCATGAGCAAAACTATGACTAAACCCATCATCCAGATTTCACTTGATGTGCCCACGATCGGCGACGCGTTGGCGATGGCGGAGATTGCCGTGCGCGCGGGCGTGGATTGGCTGGAGGCCGGCACTCCGCTCATCATGGGCGAGGGCGTGCACGGCGTGCGAGCCCTGCGCGCGGCGCATCCCAACCACCCCATCATCGCCGACATCAAGTGCATGGACGGCGGCGGTCTGGAGACGACGATGATGCTGGAGGCCGGCGCGACCTTTGTGGTGGTGATGGGTCAGGCCCACGACGGCAGCATCATCGAGGCGGCCAAAGCGTGCCAGCAATTCAAGACAGCGCATCCCGGCCAGCGCGCCGAGCTGATGGTGGATGTGATGGTGTGTCCGGACAAGCCGGCCCGCGCGCGCCAAGCCCAGGCACTGGGCGCCGACATCATCGTCGTGCACACCGGCTTCGACGAGCGACGGCACCACAGCGGCCTCAGCCCCATCCACGACCTGCCCGGCATTTTGGAGGCCGTGACGATTCCGGTGCAAGCCGTGGGTGGCCTGAGTGTGGAACAGGCTTTGCAAACATTAGAGATGGGCGCGCAGATGGTGGTGTTTGGCGCGCCGCTGCTGTTTGGCCAGGTGGACTTTCGCAAGGACCCGGCCGGATTTGAGACGTTGGTGAGGGAGATGGTATTGCGGGTGAAGGGGTGATGATCAATGGTGACTGAGAGTGTGACGAAGCCCTGAATCAAGACTAATCCTTATTGCAATCTGACCATCTGAAGTGCCTGACCCGCAGTAATCACGGGTGCGTTGATAAATTTGCTGACGGCCAAAATGTATAAATGTTTACGATCAAAACTAACGAGCGCGTCAACCTGGGACTGTTTGGCCGCGGCAATGATGGGAGCATCGAATACGTCTGCCACATGGGGAATCGCATCCTCAACGTCTTGCGAACTGGGCATGACTCGTTCCCACAACGTTTTTTCTTTCAATATGCGCAGCACTTGAATACTCCGTGGCTTCTTCTTGCCTAGGTTATTGGCCGCCTCTTCAAACGCATAATCACTGGTGATTAGCCGCACTAATTTTTGTTCTGCCAACTTGACAAGCTCAGATGACGCGCCAGTTTCTGAATCGCACATCGTAAAAAGCACGCTTGAGTCGATAAACAGCCTAAGCATCATTGGGCTTTGGTGAATACTTTTGAGCTAGATCGGGGTAGGCTTTCGCGAAGGTTGCTGCCCGGCCCGCCCGCCATTCTTCAAAGCTGGAATCTGCGCTTTTGAGTACCTGTGTGAATTCACTCTCATCCGCCAGTACCTCAGGTTCGAGAGTGCGCACGATGACATAGCCCTCATCCGTGATCACCCACGCAATCAGGCTACCTTTGTCGGCGCCCAACTTTTCTCGCACAGATTGAGGCATAACCACATGCCCTTTAACGCCCATCCTGCCGGTTTCAATATGTGCCATCAGTTGTCACCCCCACAGATCAAAAGTTATAATAGTTATAACTCATTCTAGAACAGATCGCCTGAGTTTACAACTCATATTTCGTCAAATACATTGCAAAGAATAATTCTGGTACAAACCGTGGGCGCGTGAATAATGATAAATACCAATACGACGTCTTCACAAATTTCGGTAACAGATTGGCTCACGGCTGCTGGCTTTGCAAGCGCCGGATGGCAGTTGGGGCGGCGGCATCTACGCGCCCAAATGGACGTCGACCACCTACACCCTGCTGATCCTGTGCGACATCGGCAACTCCCGCCACATTCGCTTCGGCGCGCCGGAGACGGCGACCGCTCAGCGAACGGCCAGCAGCCAGCCGCCTCTGCCCAGCCAACCGCCTCCGCTCCCCTTTCCAAATTTAGACTATAGTTTTCAACGCTATGCGCTTGTTGGAACAAATCCCGCTTCTAAACTTTCCTGCACCCCTACCCGAAACCTTGCTAGAGGTGCACCAACGCTTCGACGTGCCCGCCGTCACTGATGTTCGCGCGGCCGTTCGCGCCGCTGTTGAGCATCTATTGCCTCAAATCAAAGCTGGCGACACCGTGGCCGTCGGCGTCGGTAGCCGCGGCATTGCCCACATTGGCGACCTCACCAAATACACGGTCGAGCGCCTGATGGAGCATGGCGCGCAACCGTTTGTGGTGCCGGCCATGGGCAGCCACGGCGGGGCTACGGCCGAGGGCCAGCTTGAGATGTTGAACGGCCTCGGCGTCACCGAAGCCTTCATCGGCTGCCCTATGCGCTCGACCATGGACACCAAACAAATCGGCCAGGTGCCTGATGGCCCCGCGCTGTATCAGGGCGTCGACAGCATCGCGGCCGACCATGCCATTCTCATCAGCCGCATCAAGCCGCACACCGATTTTCGCGGCCCGCTCGAAAGCGGCCCCAGCAAAATGTGCGTCATCGGCTGGGGCAAAATTCAGGGAGCCCAGATCATGCACAGCTACGCCGGCCCTGGTTTCCGGCGCTATCTGGCCGATATTGCCCGCATCTACGAGACCAACACCAACTTTCGCGGCTGCGTGGCCGTGGTGGAAAACGCCTACGATGAGCCAGGTGAAATCTTTGGCCTGACGGCGGTTGAGGTCGGTGCCAAGCCCGAGGAAGAGGCCCAGATTCGGTCCAAGAAATACATGGCCAGCATTCCGTTCGAGCACGTGGATGTGCTCGTGATCAAAGAGCTGGGCAAGAACATCAGCGGTGCCGGCATGGATCCCAACATTCTGGGCCGCCTGCTGGTCATCCGCGAGCGCGAGACGTATGGCCCACCCGATGTCGGCACTATCGCCGTGCTCGACCTCACTGAAGAGAGCCACGGCAACGCGGCCGGCCTGGGGCTGGCCAATGTGACCACACTGCGGCTGCTCAACAAAATCGACTTCTTCGCCACGATTACCAACGGCGTCACCAGCGGCACCTTTGGCCCCATGCGCGGCGGCATCCCGTGGACGATGATCAACGACGAGCGCGCGATTCAAGTGGCCGTGCGCACCTGCGGCCAGCCGTGGGCGACGTCCAAAATCGTCTTCATCGACAACACCCTGCGCCTCGATCGCTTCTGGATCAGCCCCAGCCTTCGCGACGAAGCGGCTGCGCACTCGCGCCTGACGCTGAAGGGCGATGTGCCGTTGGCCTTCGATGACGGCTTCATTCAGAGCCCATGGAAGTTAAAGAACGCATAAACCAAACCGCACAATTTGAGTAGGCGGGGCGCAGAACCTAAGGTTCTACCTTCAAGGCAATCTATGCAGTTCATTAGGCATACGAACACTGGTGAATTTCTAACTGCATCGCCAGCCACCCTGGAGCCGTGAAACTGAATCCTGCTTTGTCTATTCTTAGGACTTACGCGGCTGGCCAAGGCGAGCGCAAGACCCTTTGGGTGGCGCATTTCGAATCTGGGCTGATTTGTGCGTAAATGCGCCACCCGAAGGGTCTGAGTTTCATTGCCGCGTAAGTCCTATTCTGTCATTCTGTCCAAATTCTGTACGCCTGGCTCGTTCACACGCGCAGCACAATTTTGCCGACATTCAAATTGGCTTCCATGCGGCGATGCGCCTCGGCCGCCTCTGCCAGCGGCAACACACAATCCACAATCGGCTTGAGCGTGCCAGCGGCGAATCGCGGCAGCGCAAAGTCGGCGAAAGCTTTGGTGAGCGCGGCCTTCTGATCCAACGGTGTGCGGCGTAACGTAGTGCCGGTGATGACCAGGCGCTTGCCCATGATGGCACCCAGATCGAGCAGGCCAGTCGAGCCGCCCATCATGCCGATCAACATGAGGCGGCCATGCATGGTCAGCACGCGCAAGTTGTCGTTCCAATACGGCGCGCCTACGAAATCCAGCACCACGTTTGCGCCTTTGCCACCGCTGATCTCCAGCACGCGGTCGGCAAACGTCTCAGTTTTGTAGTTGATGGCCGTTGCGCCGAGAGTCTTGCAAAAGGCTGCTTTTTCAGGCGTGCCAGCCGTGGCAATCGCCGTTGCGCCATAAGCTTTGGCCAGTTGAATCGCGGCCGTCCCCACCCCGCTGGCACCGGCATGAATCAGGATCGTCTCACCGGCTTGCAGTTTGCCGAGGGTGAACATATTCAGCCACGCGGTGAGAAAGGCTTCAGGGATGGCGGCGGCTTGCTCGAAGGTCAGCTCATCTGGCACGCGCATGGCCATGCCAGTTGGCACTGTGACCAACTCGGCATAGCTGCCGCCCGTCACCACCGCCATCACGCGGTCGCCCACTTTCCAATCGCCCGCCGCTTGCAGCACTTCGCCGGCCAGCTCCATGCCCAAAATGGGTGATGCACCTTCGGGCGGCGGATAGCTGCCCTTGCGCTGCATCGTGTCGGCGCGGTTGATGGCCGTGGCGCGCACCCGCACCAGGAGTTCATTGGCGGCGGGACCAGGATCAGGCGCATCGCCGATGTGCATGACTTCGGGGCCGCCAGGTTGGTCAAACAAAATCGCTTTCATATCTTGCGCGGATTATCTGGTGCTTTTGGAATGGATTCAGAGATTAAGCCGAAAAAGTGCGCACAAACCGAATCTGCTGACCTTCGATCACAAAACCCAGTTTGCGGTTCAAGGCCAGCATGCCGGCGTTGGCAAAATCGTTGACCGCGCTCAGCCGCGTATAGCCGAGATGGCCGCATGGACGTTGGCAGCACCGCTCGTGAAACCGTGAGCATGATTTCGCGGGATTAGCCACAGATCACCTCGTCAGACACCACTACAATCGGCCCATGACATTCACCACTCGCCCGGTCATCATGGGTACACGCGGCGTCGTCACAGCCGGCCACTACCTGGCCACTGCGGCCGGCTTTCGCATCATGGAGCAAGGCGGCAACGCAATTGACGCGACGGCGGCGATGTGCTTCTGCCTGACGTTGTTGGAGCCACACAATTGTGGTTTTGCCGGTGAAGCGCCGGGGTTGATTTACAGCGCCAAAGAGAAGAAGACGTTTGCCATCAGTGGCCAGGGCTGGTCGCCGCAAGCGCTCACGATTGAGTGGTGCCGCGAGAATGGCATCGACCTAATCCCGGGTGACGGCTATCTGCCGGCGTGCGTGCCGTCCACCTTTGGCACGTGGGCCCTGGCGCTGGCTCGCTTCGGCACGATGAGCCTGACCCAGGTGTTGGCCCCCACCATCGAGCTGGCCGAGAACGGTTTCCCGATGTATGCCAGCCTGCGCAACAACCTCGTTACCAACGGAGCAAAATATGCCGAGCGCTACCCCAGCACGGCTGAGATTTATTTGCCGAATGGTGTAGCACCGGAAGTCGGCGACATCTGGCGCAACACCGACTTCGCCAACGTGCTGAAGCAATTGTGCGCAGCCGAGCAGAATTCGCGCGGCAAGAGCAAAAGTGCCCGTAGCCGCATCGCCGGCATTGAGGCTGCGCGCCGTGCGTTTTACGAGGGCGACATCGCCGCGCAGTTGGTAGCCTTTGCGCGCGAGAACCCGGTGATGGATGCCAGCGGCACCGCTCACACCGGCCTGCTGAACACCGACGATTTCGCGGGCTGGCAGGCCGAAGTGGAGGAGCCGGCCACCGTGAACTATCGCGGCCTGGATGTGTACAAGTGCGGGCCGTGGACGCAGGGGCCGGTGTTTTTGCAACAGCTGGCGTTGCTGCAAGGCTTCGATGTGGCAGCGATGGGCCACAACAGCGCCGAGTATTTGCACACGGTGATGGAGTGCGCCAAGCTAGCCTTCGCCGACCGCGAGGCTTACTACGGCGACCCCAAGTTCGACTCGGTGCCGCTGGATGTGTTGCTCTCGCCGGCCTACAACGACGCGCGCCGCAACCTGATCGGCGCAAGCTCAAACGGCGAGATGCGGCCGGGCGATGTGGGCCACGGCGTGCCCGAGTGGGCCACCACCTTCGATGTGTTGGCCGACAACCGGCGCGGCATGGGACTGACCAGCAACACCCAGCCGACACCGATGACACCTCACGACACCACCCACTGCGATGCAGTCGATCGCGCTGGCAACATGGTGGCCTGCACCCCGAGCGGCGGCTGGATTTCGACCTCGCCGGTGGTGCGCGGCCTGGGCTTCCCGCTGTGCACACGCGGCCAAATCTACTACCTCAACCCCAACCGGCCGAATGCGTTGCAGCCGCACAAGCGCCCGCGCAGCACGCTCACGCCCACGCTGGTGATGCGCGACGGCGCGCCCTACCTGGCCTTTGGCACCCAGGGCGACGACAAGCAGGATCAGTGGACGCTGCAATACTTTTTGAACATCGTCGAGTTCGGCATGGACCTGCAAGCCGCAGCCGATGCGCCTCTGGTGCATTCCATTCACGCGCCAT
>JBBQST010000086.1:0-11700 GCA_038213625.1 Thermoflexales bacterium | reverse complement strand
TGCTCCCCTCCCCGCAGCGGGGAGGGGCTGGGGGTGGGTTCTTCGGCGTCAAAGCCGAAGGGAACCTTGTCGAGATCATTTCGCCCTTTAGGTTCCCCTTTCCCGCTAAAGTCGGGAGAGCCTACAATCTCTATCCAGACGGCGCATTGCGTTTCATCTCATCGCGCAATTGATCCACACTCTTGCGCAGCTCGCCTTCAAGAAAACTGGTGGTCAGATCGGCGCGCGTGCGCTCCAGCACACCGCGCACCATGTCGGTGTTGCGGCGCAGGCCACCCGTCACCGCATCGGGGAAGTCCATGGTCACCAGCACGTCATAGATGTCGTCCATGGCCGCCAACAGCCGTTCGCTCTCGGCGTTATGGCCGGCGCGCATTTTGTCCAAGGAACGCCGGCGCAGTTCACCCGCAGCCTCGGCCAGGCCATTCAGGTAAGCCGCATACTCCACGCCGCTGGTGCTGATGGCCGAGGGTTCAGGGAAGGGCAAATCCTGGGCAATGGCCAGCGTCACATTCGCCTCGACCAACTCCTTGATGGCGTCCTGGGTGTAGCCGGCGAACAACAACTCCGGGTAGGCCTGCACACGCGCGAGCATGTCATCGGCGACGCGCCGGGCTTCAGCCAGTAAACGCTCGGCCTCGGCCCAGTCATCGCGGTGACTGGCGCGAATGGACATGGAACAGTATCGAATGAGCTCGCGCGAGATGGTGATGGCCGAATCTCTGGCTGCGGTCTTGGCGACCAGGTTCTGCCGGATGTTCTCGCTAATGGCCGCTAAAGTGTTTTCAGACATAGATTTATCAGTCTTATTAATAGAGCAGTGGATGATGTGGATAAGTCCTGTTTATCCCACATCTGGTGGTTTTTAACATTGGGATAACCTTATCTAGGGTGGGATAAAAATTTACACATCCACCGTCATTTATCCCCTGTGGATTAAGTTTTAACACCGATTCAAAGACGATTTCGTTAAGACTAGATGTAGGTCAGATTGGGACACACACCCTATCTCTTGCACAGCCTGTGTGTAACCGGCCCTGTGGATTTGTGGATAACACGGCCACACCGCCACAGGTAGGGGCTTTGTCGCAGCGAGTCCGATCGTCCACACAGGTGTGGGTAACAGTCTAGGTTATTTGTGGATAATCGACGCGTCAGAGGGGGTCTTGATTCTGGAACTGATTATGGAAACGATACAGTCATTGTGCCGGCGCTATAGCGTGGATATGCTGCATGCGCGCTACGTGGCCGCACTGGCCTTGGAAATATTTGATGCCACCCAGGAGATTCACGGCCTGGATGCGCGCAGTCGTGAGCTGGCTGAGGCCGGCGCAATTCTGCATAACGTCGGTCTGAGCGTGGATGAGGCCAACCATCACACGGTGGGCCGCGACATTGTGGTGGGCGCGACCTTGAAGGGGTTCACCACGGCCGAACGCAACATCCTGGCTTGCATCGTTTCGTTTCATCGCAAAACGGTGCGCCAAGAGGATGAACTGTTGTTTCGGGTGTTGAGCGAGCCCCAACAACGGCAATGTCTGGCCATCAGCGCCGTGGTGCGAGTGGCCGATGGACTGGACTACTCGCAGACCCAGACCACGACCCTGGCCAAGGTTCGGCTGGGCCACACCACGCCTGAGCAACCCAATGGCGCTCGGGGTGGCACAACCGAGGCCAATCCGGCCATCCCCTACGACGTTCACATCAAAGTCACAGGATTGCATAGCTACGATGATGCCGTGCGGGCCGACAAGAAGGCCGATCTCTGGAACCATCTGTTCGGCGAAACCCACGGCCAGCTCACGGTCAGCGGCCAACTCAAAACCCCTGGCCTGACGCCGGACGACACCCTGGCGGTCGCTGGCCGGAAGCTGATGCGCTACCACTTTGTGCAGCGCGATATTGAAGCGTGGAAGTTGAAGCTGAGCGACAAAGACTCGGACACGGATTCGAGCCCGAAGGCACAGGCGGCGCTGGTGAAGAAATTACGGGTGGGATTGCGCCGGCTGCGCAGCACGGCTCTGGTTTTTGGGGATTACTACCGCGACAAGCACACCAGCAAGTTATTTGAGGGCATGCGCGTGTTGGGCCGTATTTTGGGAGCCGCACGCGAGGCCGATATGTTGTTGGAGCGCGCCGAGACGTATGCCGAAGCGTGTGATACCGAGGCGCGTGATGCGTTGCAGCCGTTTATCCAGCAACTGAAGAGCCGGCGCGACCAGGCCTATCAGGATGTGCTGGCTCATGCGCACAAGTCTTCGCACCAGGATTGGGTGGAGGATTTTCAGGCGTTTGTGCTGGCCCGGCCAGGCGGCAAAGTCGCCGGCAGCGGCAAAGTCGCCGGCAGCGGCAAGTATGACCGTGATCTGGACGTGGACACGCCGTCGCGTGTGCGTCATGCGGCGCGGCTCATGCTCTGGCAATATATGGCGTCGGTGCGGGCCTTTGATGTGTTGCCCGACCAACCTGATATCACCGAGATCCATGCCCTGCGCATTGCCATTAAACGATTGCGCTATCTGGCACAGGGTCTGGCCGAAGTGTTGCCGGCAGAGGAAATGCAGGCCTGGGTCGATCTGTGCAAACAGGCTCAGGATGCCTATGGGGCCATTCAGGATGCCCACATGGCGGCTGAGGATGCGCGGCAGTTTGCCCGCACGGCACAGGAGAAGGGGCGTGGGGTGCATCAGAAAGCAATTGAAACGTATGTGGCCGAACAAACCCGCATGGCAATGGATCAGTTGCCAGCCTGGCGGGTTGTGCTGGAGCCGCTGTTGCAAGATAGGCCAGTGCCGATAGTAATGGCCGTAAAGCCCGAAAGGAAATTAGACGCTTCAAAAGCGTAGTGACATGATTTGGCTTGCTGAGGTTTTTTGATTTTTAGCAGAAAGATGCGAACGATCAGACGATCAAATGACCAGATGCCGAATGCAGGCAGATGCAGGATTCGTAGTGGATATGAATAACAGCAGAGCACGACTTTTTGCGCCGCTTATGGCGCTGGCTTTAACCCTCGCCGCGTGTAGTTCACCTGAACCCGAACCCACCGCGCAGCGCACGCAGATCGATCCCAGTCTGAATGTCACCATGATGGTGACCCAGCCGCCGCCCACGGCTAATGCCACCTCGACCACGGTGGTGGTGGCTGCGCCCGAGATCGTGCCCTCGGCCACCCTGGAGCCCACGCCCACGGCCGCGCCTACAGATACGCCGCAGCCGACCGCCACGCCCGTGCCGCAACCCGTGTTGCCGCACAAGCAGGTGCCGCAGCCGTCTGGCGAAGGCACAACCGGCTTTGCGCCCAGCATGAGTGTGGTCTCGACCCTGAGCGATGGCGTGACCGTGACCAACCAGGTCGGCATTCCAGACTATTTGCTTCCGGTGCCGGCCCGCGCCCCGCTCATCGATCTGCCCCCCAACACCATTAATATCGCACTGCTCGGCATCGACACCCGGCCCAAAAGTGGTGGCAAGAACACCGACGTCATCATCATCGCCAGCATCAACCCCGATGTGCCGGCCATCACGCTGTTGTCCATTCCCCGCGACACCCTGGTCTGGATCCCTGGCTGGCGCTCGCACAAGATCAACACGTCCTTTGCGCGCAGCCCCGATGTGTTCAAGCAGACCGTGCTCTACAACTTCGGCATCAATGTCGATTACTACGCCGTGGTGAACTTCTCGGCCGTGGTGAATGCCGTGAACACGCTGGACGGCATCGATGTGGTGGCCACCTGCCCGCTGTTCCACATCTTTCCCAAAGACCCGTATTTCTTCTCCGACCCGGCCAACCCCAATATTGTCACGCGCCCGTATGTAGACACGTTCACGGGCGAGGAGTGGGTGGTGGGACAGCCGGTGCCGACCACGACGATTAACATTCCTGTGCCCGGCGTCTACACGCTCTATGGCATGCAGGCGCTGGCCTTCTCTCGCGCGCGCTATGGCGTGCCGGGTGGCGACATCGACCGGGGCCGGCGCGAGCAAATGGTGATCCGGGCCATCCTGAGCAAGGCTCGCCAGATCGGCTCGTTCACCAAGATTCCTGAGCTGTATGGCCAGTTTCAGGAGAACGTGCAAACCGATTTGAGCCTGACCGATATTCTGGCCCTGGCCGGGTTTGCGGCCAATCTGGAGAACGACGACCTGATCATCCGCAGCCGCTACATCGACCAGGGCGGCCTCAGCGGCAGCCTGTTGCCTGTGGTCGGCAGCGTGCTGATTCCCAACCGCCAGACTATGTTGCCCTACTTGCAGCAGACGCTGAATGTGGCGTTGAACCAGAAGCTGACCGATGGCGTGCCGGTGGAGCTGGTCAATGGTTACGGCAACGAAGGCTTCGGCGCGGCCGCGGCCTATCGTCTGCGCGAATTGGGCTTCAATGTGGTCTCGATTACGCAGAGCGAGGAACGACTCGCCAAGACTCAGGTGGTGGACTTTACGACCACCCAGAAAGGCAGCGCGATCCCGCTGTTGAAGCGCACCTTTAACATCAAGGACAGCCAGATCATCACCGAGCCGGTGGCCGGCGCAGCGCCCAACGCGCCAAAATATCGGATTCTGGCTGGGCGGGATTTTCAAACGTGCTATTACAACTCGCCCTCGACGACGCAGCAATCGCAACCCGCCGTGGTGGCCCAACCCACTGCCACGCCGGTGTTGACCGATACCGGCATCCTCACTGATACGGTTCCCGCCGACGGCACCCTGGTCGAAGTTCCAACGCCTGATCCCAACGCGCCCACGCCCGACCCGGCCCTTATCACCCCCGTTGCGCCTGAAGCCACTCCACCCGCCCCCGCCGAGATCACCCCGGAAGTGACGGCAGCACCGGTGGAGCAACCGCCCGTTGAGCAGACGCCGCCGGTGCCAGTCGAAACCACACCCGACCCCAATGCGCCACCGCCGGAGCAGCCGCCAGTTGATGGCCCGCCTGATGGCGCAGAGACACCAGAAGGTTAATGCCGTGGACGATCTAGCGACCTTACACGCCGAGATCACCGCGTGCAGGCAATGTGTGATGGCGGGCTATTTTGCCGAGTCGTCACCAATCGTGGTCAACCAGCCTATACAGGGGAAGCCGGACCTGATGTTGGTGGGGCAGGCGCCGGCCTCGCCTGTGCGCAGCAAGGGCCGGCCGTTTAGCGGGCAAGCGGGGCGGGTGCTGTTTGGCTGGCTGGCACGGGCGGGTTGGGAGGAAGAGGCCTTTCGCGAGCAGTGCTACTTCACCGCCATCACCAAGTGCTATCCGGGGCCGGCCAAGGGCGGCGTCGGCGGCCCTTTGGGCAAGGGCGACCGGTTGCCCAGCACGCGTGAGCAAGGCCTGTGTCGGCCGTTTCTCCTGCGCGAACTGGCGCTCATCCAGCCGCGTTTGATCTTGACGGTGGGCCGGCTGTCCATGAGCTACTTCCTCGGCAACATCGACTTTACCGACGCGATTGGCCAGGTGTTTGAGCGCGATGGCCGCACGATCCTGCCGCTGCCGCACCCGAGCGGGGTGAGCCGCTGGAATAATTTGCCGGAGAATCAGGTGCGTCTGACCAGGGCTCTGGCGCACTTGAGCGAATTGAGTGTTAAGTGATCAGGTGCAAGCTACAATTTGCACGCATCTGGCGCTGAGTGCAGTCCCCCCCTATGTGCCGGTGAGTCAGATTCACAACCTGCGCTGTGCTTCACCAACAAAATGAAAGCATTCAAGACATGCTGCACATGCATACTTCGCCGAGCGTGGCTTGGCCATGTGCCTGACGACAAGGCCGACGATAAAGCCATCACCCAAGGAGGATGCGCGTGACTGAAGCCCTCACGGCAGTGGTGAATCGTCTGGAGACGATGCTGTTGGATCTGTTTCGTCAGTTACCCAATCTGCTGATCGGGCTGTTGATTTTCTGGCTGATCTATCTGCTCAGCAATCGGGTGCGCGCCGGCGTCATTTACGTCTTCAAACGTACGCACCGCTCGCAGAACGCCGGCATTGTTTTTGGCCGGCTTGTGCGCTGGGTGGTCATCCTGGCCGGGCTTCTCGTCGCGCTCACTATCATCCTGCCCTCTTTTAATCCGGCCCAATTGATTGAGCTGTTGGGGATTAGTAGTGTGGCCATCGGCTTCGCCTTTCGCGATATTTTGCAGAACCTATTGGCCGGCATTTTGTTGTTGTTGACCGAGCCTTTCAAGATCGGCGATCAGATTGTGGTGAGAGGCTACGAGGGGACTGTGGAGGATATTCGGGTGCGGGCGACTTATATCATCACCTACGATGGCCGGCGCGTCGTAATCCCCAATGCAGCGCTATTTACGGAGTCAGTCATCGTCAACACCGCCCAGCCCTTTCGCCGCTCAGCCTTTGATGTGGGCATTGGCTACGGCGATGGCATGGAACGCGCCAAGGCCATCATGCTGGCGACCCTGAATCAGGTTGAAGGCGTGCTCAGCACACCCGAGCCCGATGTGATTGCGGTGGGATTGGCCGCCAGTTCCGTCACGCTGAGAGCACGCTGGTGGACCGACTCACGGCGCGCAGCGAACCTGAATATTCAGGATAAAGTGATTATCGCGATCAAAAATGCGCTACAGGCGAATGGCATCGATCTTCCATTCCCAACGCAGCAGATTTTGTTTCACGATCAGACCGAGGAGACGGACGGCGACCGCGGGCGACAGCGAGAAGGGTGGCCGGCCGGGACGGGTGAGGTTCCGCGTCCACGCCCCATGCAGGGGCGTTGGAATGAAGAGATGGGGGCGACTAAGGCTTCGTCGAGGCACGAGCCGGCTGACTCACACACTGGAGAACAAGGAGTCCGGCCCCATGAGAAACCGACTGATTAAACTCGCAGACCAGCTCAGCAGCAGCTACTGGTTTGTGCCCGGCGTCATGGCATTGTTCGCCATCCTCCTGTCATTCATCACGGTTCAACTGGATAAGACGTTGGGTCAGGATCTAACCTGGGTCATCCGGTTAATTTATGTGGATAGTCCGGATAGTGCGCGCGCGGTTCTCTCGACCATTGGCAGTTCCATGATCACGGTCGCCGGGGTTGTGTTCTCATTGACCATGGTCGTGTTGTCGCTCACCTCTCAGCAATACGGGCCGCTGCTGCTCTACTATTTCATGCGCGATCGAGGCAATCAATTTGTGCTCGGCATCTTCACGTCTACCTTCATTTATAGCCTGTTGATCTTGCGCACCATTCGCGGAATCGATGAAAATGTCTTTGTCCCACATATCTCAATCCTGGTCAGTCTGGGATTGGCGATTGCCAGTCTCGCATTCCTGATCTACTACATCCATCACGTCGCCGAGTCCATTCAATCGACGAATATCATCACCCGCGTTGGCGACAATCTGCTTGAGGGGGTTAAACATCTCTTCCCTGATAAATTGGGCCACGAGATCGAACACCCTGAACGCGTTGATGAACGTGCCGATGACCCTGTTGACGTTGCCGATGAATCCGCCAACCTTCAAGACATCACGCGTCGAATGGAGAAACAGGGGCTGCTGGTTAAGGCCAAGCAGAGTGGCTATCTACAAATGATCGACGATGAAAAACTTTTTCAGATAGCGTGCGCGCATGATGTGATTGTGCAAGTGTATCGGAAGCCGGGCTATTTTCTCGTAAAGGGCGGCCCGCTGGTGCGGGTGCTTCCCATGCGGCCAGCCGAGAGCGAAAACACGCATGAACCGGCCTCGCTCGAACACATCGCTGAGGAAGTGGCCGAAGCCTTTGTTATGGGCAATCGTCGCACCCAAAATCAGGATATTGAATTTCTGTTTACTCAGTTGGTCTCCATCGCGGTCAGAGCCCTCTCACCCGGCATCAATGATCCCTATACGGCCATCATGTGCCTGGACCGGTTGTCTGAGGCGTTGTGCGAAGTGCTTCAGCGTAGTGGCCCCTCTGCCTATCGCTACGATGAAGCCAGACAACTTCGTGTCATTGCGCATTCCATCCAGTTTGAGACACTCTTTCATACTGCCTTTGATCAGATTCGCCACTATGGATGCAGTGATCTGAGGCTGGCCATGCACTTACTCAAATCGGTCGGCGTGGTATCGACGCGTGCCGACGACACCGCATTCGTACCCGTGTTTCAGCAATACCTCGACGTGGTCTATCAGGAAACACTCGCGCAGTTCACACAAACCATAGACCGCCGGCATCTTCATCGAGCCTACGCAGATGCGCAACATCAGTTGGGGCAGGTTACGAAAACATAAACTACACAACCAGCGTAAGAGCCGGCCTGTGATAGCTATGACGATCTGATCAGATCGCAGGAACGTGCTGTTTTTAGCTGATATTCATCCCATCGCGCTAAAATGGTTTGGCTGTTGAGCCCTGTCCAGTTGCATGTTTATTCCTATGACCATACGAAGACCCGCTCCGTGGAGCCAGACCATCCTGTTCGTAATCCTGGGCGCTATTGTGTTTCCGCTATTTGGCCTGGCCGGCAGTGCCTTGCTGCTCAACGGCAACCTCATCATCATGACCTCGCTGATGCAGGGTTATTCGTGGCTCCTGATTTTTATGGCCATCGCCGGCATCGTATGTGGATTTGCGCTCAGCCGGATTAAGGCCAGTCTGGTGGAGCTGATTGCGGCCGGTTTGATGTGCGCGTTTGTGGCCGTGTATGTTCTCGACGTGTTATTCGAGGGTGCGCTCCGGCAAGTCTCCATTCTGGCGTGCGCCTTCACTGCCATTCCTGTAGCCTTCATGGTCACCGCCATCGTGTCCATCCCACGCCTGATTGTGCGCATGGTGAAGGACGTCGGTTAAGCCAGCTGCTGGCTGCTAGCGGCTGGCTATTAGTCCAGAACCACCGCTTCGCGCATCATCTCGGCATCAATGGGATTTTGCACAAGCACCTTGCTGGCGGCCACGCTGCCCAATATGCACGGGATGATGGCCACGGCCACCAGACCGGCGGCCACGAACATGGTCTGGGTGCGCGCCAGATTGAGGACGTTGATGGGCGCATCCGTCAGGGGCTGCACCGAGTAGCCCATCAGCGCGGTCACCCGGCCCGACCATATCGCGCCGCTGAGCGCCAGACCCACACTCTGGCCCATGTTGCGCATGACGGCCAGCAGGCTGCCGCCCACTCCCAACATCTCGCGCGGCACACTGCCGATCACCATGCTGGTGTTGGGGCTGAAGAACATGCCATAGGACACGCCCAGGATCATCAACCAGATCACGATCAGCACGAGCGACGTGGCGGGTTGTGCCAGGCCAAAGCCAATCATGCCCGTGATCATGACCACCAGCCCGCCGATGGTGAACAGGCCAAACCCATATTTGTCGGAGAGCTGGCCGCAGATGGGGGCCAGGGCCGCCAGGGTCAGGGCCTGACCGACCATGACGAAGCCGCTGCTTTGCTGGTCCATGCCATGGATGACCTGCAAGTAAATCGGGAAGATGAGCTGCAGGAAGCCGATGCCGCAGGTGACCAGCGCCAGGGTGAGCAGGCTATACGTGAACGCGCGCGAGCGAAAGATGCCCAACTTGAGCATCGGCTCCGGCGCACGCAGTTCCCACCACACAAACAGTCCGCCACACACGATGCCGCCGACGACACAGGCGATGATGCGCGGGTCGGACCAGCCCCAGGCTTCGGCCTCGGTCAGGCCAAACAACAAACCCAGCAGCGAGAGCGAAAACAAGGCCGCGCCCAGGTAGTCGAAACGATGTGTGCTGCGCGTGTGATCATCGGCCAGGCCGCGAATGCCCAGCAGAATGCCGATGATGCCGATGGGGATGTTGATCCAGAAAATGGAGCGCCAGCCCACGTTGAACAGCAGGATGCCGCCCAACACCGGCCCCATCACCAACCCCACGGCAGCCACGGTCGAGGCCACGCCCAACGCCTTGCCCCGCTCGCTGGAGGGGAAGGCCGTGACCAGCAGCGCCTGTCCCAGCGCCTGAATCATGGCCCCGCCGAGGGCCTGAATCACCCGCGCGACGATGAGCAATTGCACACTGCTGGCCAGGCTGCACAGTCCTGAACCAAGGGTGAAGATGACAAAACCGGCCTGATAGATGCGCTTCTTGCCGAACATATCGCCCAGCCGGCCGACTAATAAGAGGGAGGCCGTGATCGTGAGCAGATACGACAACACCACCCATTCGACGCTGCTAAGGCTGGTGTTGAATTCGCGAACCAGTGTCGGCACTGCAATATTGACGATGGATGAGTCGATGGTGGCGAGCAAGGTTCCGGCAGCGACGGCAATAAAAGCGAGCCATTTGCGGCTGTAGTCGGGCATGCAAAAAAATCTCCAAATCAGCGCTGAATTGAGCCAAATTAAATAGTTAGGGGTAGCAACTATTTTACGCGGAATCAAGAGTAGGCTCAAAATTCCCTCAAGACGGGTTCTCAAAAAAGTGTATAATTCATCTCTCGCAGGTCTGAAATAGACAGGCGTGGCCTCCTAGCTCAGTTGGTTAGAGCGCACGGTTCACATCCGTGAGGTCACAAGTTCGAGCCTTGTGGAGGCCATCCAGATAGGGGCGAAGCGCTGTAACGGCAGTCTTCGCCCTTTTTTGTTGTCACGTGCATTTAAAGAACCCTGAGTAAGGACATTGTGCAAAGTCACGTTCGGCCATGACTCAATCTCAATCAATAGCCGCACCAGCCGCACCAGCCGCACTAGCTGCATCAGAAATCACCCCTGCCGGTGCTGACAGCCAGGGCGTTGTCGTTTGCTTCGGCTACGTCAACCCCGGCCTCATCTTCTCCGTCGACAAATATCCCGCGGCCAACGCCGGAGCCTATGTCTCGCACAAGCAGCCCTTCATTGGCGCAGATTGCACCATGGCCGCCCGCACCCTGGCGCGCTGGGGCGTGCCGACCCATCTCATCGGCAACGCGCTGGGTGATGATGCCGCCGGCCGCACGACCTTGGAACAGTTGCAGGCCGAGCACGTGCACACTCACATTGCCATTCGGCGCGATCTGCGCACGCCAGAGGAAGTCGATGTGATCGACCGGGCCGGCACGCGCACCTTTTTTGTCGAGAGCACACCGGTGTGGAACACGCTGATGGAGGCCGATCTCGGCGCTATCGAACATGCGGCAATGCTCTATGTGGATTGGTATGTGGGCGAGCCGGCCCAACTGGCCGTGGCGCGCGCGCGGCTGCACCACGTGCCGGTATTTCTCAACGTCGAGTATTCACTGCGCGAGCCGCAAAAATATTTTGATCTCGTCTCGCAAGCCACGTATGTGCAATCGCCGCTGAACGACTCGGCCGAGTTTCACGAAGACCCCTGCGCGCTGGCCCAGGCCATTTGCGCGGCCGGCCCCAAGATGGCGTTTGTGACCCAAGGCCGCCACGGCGCGCTGGCCTTGCAGGATGGGCCGTGCATTCAAGTGCCCGCCACGCCTGTGGATGTGCTGGATGCGCAGGGTGCCGGCGCCACCTTCTCGGCCGCCGCCATGTATGGTTTGCTACAAGGCTGGGCCGTCGAGGCTGTGGCCGAATTCGCCACCCGCGCCGCCTCCCTCAAGTGCGCCAAGTTTGGGCTGATTGATTTGACGGTGGAGCAGGTTTTGGGAGAAGGCGGATAGTGACTGGCGGCTGGCGGTTTGCCGCGAGCCGGTGGTTTCAATCCCCCCACACCCCCCCCCCCACAAATACCCACCCCCCCCCAACCGAATAATAACCCCCCCCCCAACAAGTTTTTTAGCCCCCCCCCG
>JBBQST010000085.1:0-11712 GCA_038213625.1 Thermoflexales bacterium | reverse complement strand
CTAGTAGTCTGTCAAAGGAAAGACTTGGGGGCGTTCCAAGGGCGAACCTGAGCCTGAGTGTAAACAATTTCACAAGGCCGTCATTCCCGCGGAGGCGGGAATCTAGGCGTAACCCCAACTCAGTAGGGGATGGAAGGTCTGGATTCCCGCCTCCGCGGGAATGACGTTGTAACGTAAAGTCTTTCCTTTGACAGACTACTAGACTTGCACAGGAGGGCGTTGAAGTGCTGTAATGGACGCCGATGAAATCGAAAGAGCCCCAGGATGAGCCGACGCGAACCCTGACCCCGGAGTTTGCGCTGTTGGGATTTTTATTTCAGCAGCCCACCTACGGCTATGAGTTGTATCAGCAATTGGTGACCGAGCTGGGTTTCGTCTGGCACGTCAGCATGAGCCAGGCCTATAACATTCTCAAGCGGCTGGAACGGCAGGGGCTGGTGACTGGAACCCTGCACATGCAGGACAAACGCCCTGCCCAACGGCACCTCACCCTCACCCCGGCCGGCCGTGCGCGCTTTCAGAAGTGGTTGCAAGCGCCGCCGCGCGACAGCCTGCACGCCGTGCGAACCGATTTTATGACCCGGCTGCACTTTGTGTCACAGCTATATCCTGATCAGGTTCCAGCACTACTGGATGCGCAGGAAGCTCAGGCGCATGCCGGCATCGCCCGGCTCAAAAAGCAATTGCCCGGCATCCCCGAATCCCAACACGTCAATCGCCTTGGCGTGGATCTGCGCATCCGGCAACTCACTGCCCTGGTGGATTGGCTGGTGGTGTGCCGCTCACACTATCAGGCTTAGGCACGCCCCATTTTGCTTCAACCCCTCTCAACATCGGCTTCTTGTGAATGCTATACTCATCGGGTGAGTATAAGTCGACCAGTGTGTCTCAACCCAGCCACCGACAACCTATTCACCCATGTTTTAGCGCGTTCAAAAAGGAGTGCAAATTAAATCCCATGTCGCCCTTGATCTTCCAGATGATGCCGGCCCGCTTCGGCATATTCGCCTCATTGCTCGTCAGCGTCTCCATCCTGGCCGCCTGCGCCGCACCGCCGCCAGCGGCCTCTACCGCACCAGTTTCATCTGCGTCTACTGAAGCCACTGTTTCAACCACACCCTTGTCAGTGCCCCAAGCCGCAACGCTGACGGTATTTGCGGCCGCTTCACTACAAGATGCATTTGGCGAGATCGGCAACAACTTTGAAGCAGCCCAGGCCGGCACCATAGTGGCCTTTAACTTTGCCGGCTCACAACAACTGGCCCAACAACTGAGTCAGGCTGCGCCGGCGGATGTGTTCGCCAGCGCCAATAACACCCAGATGAACGTAGCGGTGACTGCGGGCCGCGTCGTCAGCGGCACCGCCCAGACATTTGTGCGCAATCGCCTGGTCGTGGTGGTGCCGACCAATAACCCGGCGCAACTCAAGACGTTGCAAGATCTGGCCAAACCCGGCCTCAAGCTGGTGCTGGCGGCTCAGGCCGTGCCCGTTGGCCAGTATGCGCTGGACTTTTTGGGCAAGGCCACGGCCGACCCGGCATTTGGCTCCACCTACAGCCAGACCGTGCTGGCCAATGTGGTGTCGTACGAGGATAACGTGAGAGCGGTGCTGACCAAAGTGGCGCTGGGTGAAGCCGACGCCGGCATTATCTACTCCAGCGATGTCACGCCCGAAGTCGCCGGCCAGGTGACCCAACTCCCCATCCCGGATGCGCTCAACACCCTCGCGACCTATCCCATTGCGACGGTTCAAGACTCGCAACAGGCCGATCTTGCGGCAAAATTTGTGGCCTATGTGCTGTCGGACGAAGGACAAAAAGTTCTGGCGCAGCATGGCTTCATTCCCATCAACTAAACCGACGCGATGACAAAACGCGGCGATACACTGGCGGCCACAATGCAGGCCCAAGTGCTTTATCCGAGTCAAAGCGATATTCCAACGGTCGGAGCGCGTTGATGCTGTTGAGTGGTATGCGGGTTCTAAGCGCTCCGACCGTTAATATTTGAGCCCTGACGTAGCATGTGACACATGGCAACAGAAACTTCATCAAAGAGCACACCACGCGCTGTTGCCAGAGGAGTGACACAACGCTGGCGCTCGCGGCAAGGAGCCGGCACGCTCGGGTGGCTACTCACCCTGCCGTTTCTGTTGTTTCTGCTGGTTCCGCTCATCGCCCTGATTGCGCGCACCTCGGTGGAGCAGCTTCAAACCAGCCTGGCCGATCCTCGGGTGGGAATGGCGGTGGCGCTCAGCTTCAAGACCACTTTGATCAGCCTGGCACTGACACTGGTTTTGGGCACACCGGTGGCCTACCGGCTGGCCGTGGGCCGCGGCCGGCTGGCAAAGGTCATGGACACGTTGGTGGATCTGCCGACCGTGCTCCCGCCCTCGGTTGCAGGCATTGCCCTGCTGCTGGCATTTGGCCGCATGGGCCTGGTCGGCGCGTGGCTGAACGAGACATTTGGCATCAGCATCGCCTTTACACAGACGGCGGTGATCCTGGCTCAAACGTTTGTCGCCACGCCGTTTTACATCAAGGCCGCGGCCATTGCGCTGGGCAGCATCGAGCCCGACTTCAAACAGGCGGCCGCACTGGATGGTGCAGGCGGATTTCAGGTCTTTCGATATATCACGGTGCCGCTGGCGTGGTCGGGGCTGGTGAGTGGAGCCGTGATGAGTTGGGCGCGTGCGCTGGGTGAGTTTGGCGCGACGATTTTGTTCGCCGGCAATCTCCCCGGCGTCACCCAGACCATGCCTCTGGCCATCTACCTCGGCTTCGAGAGCAACCTCAACATCGCCATTGCGCTGGCCGTGATCCTGATGACATGCTCGTTTGTAGCCTTGCTGTTGGCCCGCTTCCTGCTCAACCGTCACAGCTTCACACCCCAGAATTAAACAGAATGCAGGTAACTACTCAGGCCTTTTGGACAGGATGAACAGGATTTACAAGATTGGGAGAGGATTTCCATCCTGTAAATCTTGTAAATCCAGTCTCAAAATCCGGGGCTGAGCAGTTACGAATGCAGAACAATCTTGGTTTTTCTTCATTCTGTTTTATTTTGTAAATTTTGGTAACGACCCAGCCCATGGGGAGTCATTCCGGGGCCGCAGGCCGTGCGGCTGGAAGCCGAGAAATCCCTGTGACGGGACTCAATCGACGCCAAACTCGGCTGGCCGATCTCGGTCTGTGTCGAGTGACGCTTAAGGGATTCCTCGCAGTTTCGGAGACCTCTCACCCTGGGCAACAGGCTGCTCATGAACAAGAAATTTTCGCAACATGATTTGGCAATCGACCTTGAAGCTGTCCCTGATGCAGAACCCACCCCCAACCCCTCCCTTCCAGGGAGGGGAGTGCGATCCCCCTCCCCGCAGCGGGGAGGGGCTAGGGGTGGGGTTCGGCCACGTCCAAGCTGGCGGCACTCTTCTCGAGTCTCCCGTTCATGCCGCTTGGCTTTGCCGTCCCCGGCTATCGGGAACTCGGAATGACACCTACATAGGATGGGCTGAGTCGTTACAAATTCTGTCTAAAAATCGGTGACTGAGTCGTTACGGCAAAACTCAAAGTCCTCTGGCTGTTACCTTTTTGCCGTTCGCTGCGCCATACTTGTTAGAGAGGAGGTGCGGCGGGCATGGATCAGGAGACTCACACGATTTCGCTGGCAGCGGCCGGCGATTCAAACGCGTTCGACACGCTCTACCGGAACTATGTCACACGTGTCTATCGCTACGTATTTACCCGGTCGCGCAATGCCGCCGACGCCGACGACCTGACCTCGCAAACCTTCCTGGCGGCCCTGGTCGACATCGGCACTTATCGCGGCCATGCGCCCTTTGCTGCCTGGTTGTTCGGCATCGCCCATCACACCGCTGGCACCTATTACCGCCGCATCAAACCCAGCATCCCGCTCAATGAGGCAGAGCACCTGCCCCACCCCACACCGCCGCTCGACGCTCAAGCGCATGAGCGTTTGCAGCTGCGGCGGATCATTGTGGCGATGAACCATCTCACACCCGAGCGCGCCGAAGCCCTTCGGTTGCGCATCTTTGGTGAGCTGAGCGCGGCTGAAGTGGCGCATTTGATGGGCCGCAGCGTGCCGGCCGTCAAAATGCTCATTCATCGCGCCATCCACGATTTACGCCGCGAGTTGAATGCCGATGGCGCGGAGGAGGTTTAAACCATGGAACTCGATGATCAGGACATGGAAGTGATGGACGCGTTGATCACGGCGTTGCTGGCCGGCCAGCCAGTTCAACCCACATCACTCCCAGAAACCGACCGCGACACGGTGACCCAGGTATTGGCATTGCGACAGCTGATTCAACTGTCACAAGCCAAACAAACCCGCATTCAAGCCCAAATTGCCGCCCACGCCGTTCATTCGATTCACCTCGAAGCTGACACTGTGCCAGCGACTGGCGAGCTGGATGCTGGCGACTGGCGGATCGCAGACATGGACGCCGCGGCGAATACAGCAGCTTATAGGCGGGTCGCTGCGGCCGATGACGAATTGCTTGCGGCCATTGACGATCTCGATGACCCACAGCTTGAGACCGACGCGAACGATCCGGTGCGAACCTATTTGCGCGAGATTGCCAACACGCCGCCACTGTCGGCCGATCAAGTGCTGCGTCTGTGCATCAGTGTCAACACATCACATCACACACAAAAATTCATACTGCTGACTACCGACGACAAAATTACGGCTTGGCAGGTGATCTACGACGAACTCACTTCAGCGTGGTCGGCCGCACTGGAAGCATGCAGCACACACAACACGCCACCCCCCAACCTGGAGGCGTTGCTGAGGGATGGCCGCACGATACAGGATGACCACACCCTGGTCTTACCAGCGTATTTGCGCCCTCTTGGCTGGGGGCAGGATTCCGCAGTCGAAACCATCAGCGAGCCCTTGTTTGAAATCGCAACCGTGGCTCTGATATTTCCACCCGAGTTTGTAGCTCAACTCGAGCAGCAACTTGCACAGGCAGGCCACTTACCTACATGGGACCTGGCACGTGTCTGGATGCCTGCGGCCAAAATCAGTGATGACCATCTGAGAGGGATGGAATGGCGTTCCATAGAGGCACGCGATGCGCTGGAGCGGGCCAACCTGCGGCTGGTCGTCCGCATCGCCCGGCGCTATGTCGGCCGCGGCATCTCATTCATGGACCTGATTCAAGAGGGCAGCATCGGCCTGTTGCGCGCCACAGAAAACTTCAAGGTCGCGAGCGGCTTCAAGTTCAGCACCTATGCCACCTGGTGGATTCGCCGGGCGATGAGTCGAGCCATTGCCGATCAAGCCCGCAGCATACGCATTCCAGGACACCAAAGCGAGCCGCCGTCAGCACGATGACGATATGGATGAGGCGTATATCACCAAATTAGCTACGTCGAGATCACGGCTCTACTAAGCGGCATCCCAGCCGGCCACACCATCAAATACAGCGCATGCAAGCCCGCGCAACGCTTGGCCGTACGACTGGGATCGATGATGAAGTGAGTGTGCGGTTAAGTGAGGTGAATCCATTTGGGGATGACCGGACCATCGGCACCACTCACCTCAAACTCCCAACTCTGCAATAATCGGCCCATGTCCAACACCCGTGTTTTGCGCTGGGGTTTGCTCAGCACCGCCAATATCAATTCGGTCATCATCTCGGCCCTGCGTGCCACCCCCTCGGGCGAGTCACCACGCAACCGGCTGAGCGCCGTGGCCAGCCGCGGCGAGGATCGCGCCAAAGCCTACGCCGCCGAGTGGAACATCGAAACCGCGTTTGGCAGCTACGAGGCCATGCTGGCTTCGCCCGACATCGATGTGGTCTACATCTCTTTGCCAAATAGTTTGCATGCCGAGTGGACGATCAAGGCGCTGAACGCGGGCAAGCATGTGTTGTGCGAGAAGCCATTGGCCAATACCGTGGAAGAAGTGGATGCCATGGTCGCGGCCGCCAAAGCGACTGGCATGGTGCTGGCCGAGGCGTTCATGTATCGCCATCACCCCCAGACGCTGCACGTCAAAGCGCTGGTGGAGGCCGGTGCCATCGGCCAGATTCAAATCATTCGCGGCGCGTTCTCATTTCCCCTGGCTGACGAGTCTAATATTCGCTTGAATGCGTCGCTGGGCGGCGGCAGCATTTGGGATGTGGGCTGCTACCCGATCAGCTATGCGCGCTTTCTGGTCGGCTCGGAGCCGAGCGAGGTGTATGGCGCCGCACAGATCGGCCACAGCGGCGTCGATGACACCTTTGTGGGCATGTTGCGCTGGCACCGGCCCAACGGTCGCGACACCTTTGCTCAATTTGATAGCAGCGTGCGCGCGCCGTTTCGCACGCACATGGAGATCGTCGGCACCGAGGGCCTGATCACCATTCCCCACCCATTTAAGCCCGGCGCCAGAGCCGAGATTTTGGTCGGCGCATCCTTCGATGCGCTGGAAAGCGTGGTCATTGACGGCCCTGCCGAGCTCTACATCGGCGAAATTGAGGACATGGCCGATGCCATCCTGGAAGGGACGCCGCCCAGGATCAGCCACGAAGACTCGCGCAACAACGTCAGGGTGATTCAGGCCTTGCTCAAGAGCGCCACGGCCAACCTGCGCATTGCCATTCGCTGAGCCGGTTTGGCACGCCGCGTTTCACGCAGCGCGGGGGAGGGGAAAGGTGGATGACTCCATCTTTCTCCTCTCCGCGCTTTTATTTTGGCCAAATGTGTAAGACGAATCTTACACAACGGCTGAAACGCCACTGAAAATCGGCATTATTGCGAATATAATCTTAAAGATGCGTTAATGACACCAAATCTATAGTGTTGGGGTTGGCGAGGCGGGATCGATATGCGCGCCTTTCAGAAGTTTGTGAAGTTGGTATTGTGATTGCAGGAAGGCCGTGCAAAGTCCCATATCGCGCACTTTTTTGTCCATCTATGTAGTCATATGCAGTCAATTGAGAGGAATAGGGATCTTATGCAAAAGCTTAATCGACGTTCGTTTTTGAAAGGCACATTTTTGCTGGGTAGCGGCGCGGCCATCACCGTGTTTGGGAATCGCTACCATGTCGCTCTGGCAGCCGGCCCCGTCGCCTATCGCCTGCGCATCCTTCACACCAATGATCACCACGCCCGCATCGAACCGGCAACCGTGCAAGTCGGCACCGGCACCGGTGGAGCCGCCATCAACCGCAATTTTGGTGGTGTGGCACGCCGCAAGACCTTGATCGACGAGATTCGCGCCGCCACCCCTGGCGATTTGCTGCTCGTGGATGCCGGCGATATCTTCCAAGGCACGCTCTATTTCAACCAGTTCGAAGGCCAGGCCGACCTGTTCTTCTACAACGCGCTGGGGTATGAGGCCGTGGCCGTGGGCAACCACGAATTCGACCGCGGCCAACAGGCGTTGGTCAACTTCATCAACGGCACCACCTTCCCCATGCTCAGCGCCAATCTCAATGTGGAGCCGACCGCGATATTGGCCTCGACCCTGAGCCCAACCCCGCTCACCGGCGCAGGCAAGCTCGGCCCGCGCACCCTCATCACCAAGCCCAGCGGCAAAAAAGTGGGCCTGTTTAGCCTCAGTCCGCCCGACACCGGCATTTTGGCCAATGTCGGCCAGGGCGTGACGTTTGGCACTGATGTGGTGGCGATTGCACAGGCTCAGGTGGATGCACTCAAGGCCGAGGGCGCCAACATCATCGTCGGCCTCACCCATGTGGGCTACGCTGTTGATCAGGTGATCGCGGCGGGCGTTCGCGGCATCGACATCATCATTGGCGGCCACTCGCACACGCCGCTGTTGCCAGTGGTCAACCCACCGACACCGCTCGGCATCGCCAGCGCCGGCCCGTATCCCACTCTCGTTAAAGATCCCGATGGCAAGGACGTGGTCATTTGCACCGACTGGGAGTGGGCCAAGTGGCTGGGCGATGTGACGCTGGGCTTTGACGACACCGGCGCGCTGGCCGAGATCACCGGCGTGATTCGTCCGGTGTGGGCCGATGGCCTGGGCACGCCCGCGCGCGCACTGCTGCCCGGCGAGCAACCCGTCATCATCCCCGACGCCGCATTTGTAACCAAGATCGACACCGACTACAAGCCGGCCATTGCCGCGCTGCAAAATACGGTGATTGGCAGCGCCACGGTCCTGCTGGACGGCGAGCGGGCCAATGTCCGCAACCGCGAAACCAACCTGGGCGATTTAATTACCGATGTGATGCTGGCCCGCACGGCCACAGATGGCGCCGATGTGGCCGTGACCAATGGCGGTGGCATTCGCGCCTCCATTCCTGCCGGCCCTGTCACCGTGGGCAGCGTGCTGACCGTGCTGCCGTTCGGCAACACCATCGCGCTCACCACCGTGACCGGCGCGGGGTTGCTGGCCGCGATTGAGAACGGCCTCAGCCAGATCAATTTCACCACGCCCAGCAGTTCGGCCGGCCGCTTCCCGCAAGTCGCCGGGTTGCGCTTTAGCTACAACCCGAATCTGGCCATCGGCGCACGCGTGACCTCGCTGGAGATCAAGCAGCCAGATGGCAGTTTTGTGCCGGTGGATCTGGCTGCAAATTATCGCGTCGCGACCAACAACTTCATGTTGACCGGCGGCGATGGCTATGCCTCCTTTGCAGCCGGCACCGGCAAGATAGACACGGGCTACATTCTGGCTGATGTGTTGAGCGACTACTTCGTCAACAACTCGCCCGTGTCTGCTGGGGTCGATGGCCGCATCTTGCAGACCGTGCCCTTCACACCCACGGCAACGCCGACTGCGACGCAAACTGCGACGAGCACAGCCACCAACACGCCCGCGCCCACAGAAACGGCCACCTCGACACCCACAAGCACCCCGACCGAAACGCCAACACAGACACCCACATCGACACCGACCAACACACCTACAAACACACCCACTAACACGCCCACATCGACGCCGACCAACACCCCAACACCAGTCCCCAGCAACACTGCAACGGCCACCCCTGTGATTGCCGATCTTGCGCTGGAGCAAAAGCCATTGGTGGTCGGCAACCTAATCACGTTCAGCGTGCTGGCGGGGAACAAGGGGCCGGGTGCCGCGGCCGATGTCGTGATCTCGGACGTGTTGCCGGCCAACGTCACCTACCTCTACGCGGTGTCAACGCGCGGCAAGTGCAGCTACGATTCTGCGACACGGCGCGTAACTTGCACCCTCTCACAGTTGAAGCGCAATGATCTGGTCGGCGTGGCCATCACCGTGCGGCGCAAGCCTCGCGAGGCCGTGGTCAACACCGTCTCCATCACCTCAGCCACCACCGATTCCAAGCCGGGCAACAACACATCGACTGTGCGCGTGTCGTAATCTAAAACGAGCACAACCACGGCATAAAAAGCACAACTGCGCACCGATATTCGGCGTGCGGTTGTGCTGTGTGGAGGCATCGTGTGCCGTGGCAGGCGCACACACGATCTATGTTTAGCGGCGCTAACCCTTGACACTGCCGACGGTGAGCCCTTCGATGAAATAGCGCTGAGCAACGAAATACAGCACCACGATCGGCAACGACATGATCACGGTCATTGCCATCATGTAATGCCACTTCGGTGCTTCCTTGGAGAGCGATTCGGAGAACGAGTACAGCGCCAGAATGACTGGATAGAGTTGGGGTGAGTTGATGTAGATCAGCGGCCCCTGAAAGTTGTTCCAGTTGCCGGTGAAACTGAGCACGGCGATGGCCAGCAGCGCCGGCTTCACCAGCGGCAACATGATCTGGCTGAAGAGCTGCAACGGGTTTGCGCCATCCATCACGGCCGCCTCTTCAATCTCGCGTGGGATGGTCATGAAGAACTGGCGCAACAAAAAGATGTAGGCCGGCCCCCACGCAAAGAGCGCCCCAATGGTCAGCGGTGTAAACGTATCAATGCGTTGCAGATCACGCCAGATCAGAAACGTGGGAATCAATGTGATGATGCCCGGCAACATCATCGTGCCGAGCATGACCGTGAACAGCACGTTGCGGCCGGGGAAGCGAAAGCGCGCAAAGCCGTAGGCCACCAGCGCGCAGGTCGTGATCTCGCCGGCCATGGCCAGCACGGTGATGAAAATAGTGTTGATGAAATACTGAGTCAGCGGCTGAATCTGCCAGACTGCGAGGTAGTTTTGCCACTGCGCCGGCGAGGGCCAGATCGGCTGCGGCAGGATGAATAGATCGGCCTCCTGTTTGAGCGAGGTCGAGATCATCCAGAACAGCGGCACCAACACGGCCAGCGCGCCAAAGATAAGCAGGATGTAGGTGGCCACAGTCGCTGCGCCCTCGCGGGCCTTGATGCTGCCCATGCGCAGGGTTGGCCGTGCGGGCGGGTTAGTAACAGGGGATGTGATCGTGGCCATTAAGCGCGGTCTCCTTCGTAATACACCCACAGATTGGAGCTGCGCAACACCAGCACGGTCAGCACCATGACGATGACGAGCATGATCCAACCCAGTGCACTGGCATAGCCCATGCGCGAGTTGCCGCCGGCAAAGGCGTTGTTGTAGACCAGCACCTGTAAAAACGTGCCGGTCGTGGTGCTGTTGAGCTTGATGAAGATGCCCGGCTCGAAGGTCTTGACTGCCGCGATGACGCCGAGCACTACCGTATAAAACAAGGTGGGGCTGATCATGGGCAGGGTGACATTGCGAAACTTGGCCCACGCGCCGCCACCGTCCAGCTCGACGGCTTCATACAGGTGAATCGGGATGTTTTTCAGGCCGGCCAGCAAAATCACCGTGTTCGCGCCGAACACCCCCCACAAACTCATGATGATCAAGCCCGGCAATGCGTAGCGTTCGTCGTTGAACCAGCTGGGGTTGTCGAGGTTGATGAGGCGATACAGCGGCGACAGCAGCGTATTGAACAACCCGTTGGTGCCGAGCAACCAGCGCCACAGCAAGATCGTGGCTACGGCCGGAATGATGGCGGGCAGATAGTAGATGGTGCGCCAGATGCCGACGCCGCGCACTTTGCGGGCCAGCAACATCGCCACACCCAGCGACAGGGTCAGGCCGATGGGCAGGCTGATCAGGCCATATAACACGGTGAGCCGCAACGACGGCCAGAAGCCGGGATCATTGGTGAACCAGCGCACGTAGTTGTCCAGCCCCACCCACTTGGGCGGCTGAAAGATGTTGTAGCTGGTGAAGCTGTAATACAGCGAGGCCAGGATGGGATAGGCCGTCCAGATGAGAAAGCCCAGCAGCCATGGCATGATGAGCGCGAGGCCGGTGGCGGCCTCGCGTTTCATGCGCAGCAACAACAGCACTCGAAAGGTCACGAACATGGCCGCGGCCATCGCAGCCGCCACCACGGCATAGTCGATGAGCGTGCGCGCATACACATCTAGCATGTTTAATCGTCCTTTTGAATTTTAAGAACCCGACAGGTTTGCACGCTTTCTACCTGGACTTGGCAACTTTCAAATCACACAAGGGCAACCCATTGGCTCAATCAATTAACCAATCCCAATTTGCTGCAGTCACAGCCAGCTTTCACGCAACCAACTTCCACCCTAAGTCAGTGCTCAAAAGTAATAGCCACATTTCAAAACGTCAATTCCTTAAGTGAGTGCAACGTCCAAGGGAAGTTATTGAGTAACCCCGTCATTCCCGCGAGCCCCCGCCTCCGCGAGGGTGACAGGGAATCCAGACCTCCCAATTACGGTAACGTCGGGGTTACGCCTGGATTCTGCCCCGCAGCGGGGACGCCTG
>JBBQST010000084.1:0-11712 GCA_038213625.1 Thermoflexales bacterium | reverse complement strand
TAACGCCAGCGCCATCAGGATGCGCAATGCAAGCAACACGACTTCCATGTCAGGAAAACGACAGAAACGGGCGTGTGGCCCGTCTCTGTTCATCATCAATGTGATTACGCGGGCAATGGCGCGGGCAGGCTGCCCGTGCGGGGTAAATCTTTGCGGCCGGGGCCATTTGCGGCCGGAGCCTTGGCTTTGGCCGCTGGCGGCGCGAATTGCGATTCCGACTCATCCGCCGGCGCATTCGGGTCAAAGAAGCGCTTGAACTCAGCGGCATCAATCGTCTCGACGTCGATCAGCCGCTGCGAAATTTTCTCCAGCAGATCCTGGTGTTGGGTCAACAGCTCACGGGCGCGCGCATAAGCCGCTTGCACAATGTGCTGTACTTCGCGGTCAATTTCCAGCGCCACAGTTTCGCTATAGTCGCGTTGTTCGCCGCCCATATCCCGGCCCATGAACATCATCTCCTGCTTCTGGCCATAGACCATCGGCCCCATCAGATCGCTCATGCCGTAGCGCGTGACCATGTCGCGCGCAATCTCGGTCACGCGCTGCAGGTCGCTGCTGGCTCCGGTGGTCACATCGCCGAAGATGATTTCCTCGGCCACCCGTCCACCCAGCGCCATCGCCAGATCGTCCACAAATTTGGAGCGGCTGGCCATGCGTCGATCTTCCTCCGGCATCAGCCAGGTGTAGCCGCCGGCCATCCCGCGTGGAATGATCGTGACCTTGTGAATCGGGTCGCAATTGGGCAACAGGTGCCCGATGATGGCGTGTCCGGCCTCGTGATAAGCCGTGATTTTCTTTTCGGTCTCGCTGATGATGCGGCTCTTGCGCTCGGGCCCCATCATGACGCGCTCGATGCTCTCGTTAAACTCGCTCATGCTGATGCTGCGGCGGTTGCGCCGGGCGGCCAGGATGGCGGACTCATTCACCAGATTCTCGATGTCGGCCCCGACAAAGCCCGGCGTTGCCCGGGCCACCGTGTGCAAATCCACATCGGCACCCAATGGCTTGCCGGCCACATGCACCCGCAAAATTTGCTCACGCCCTTTCAGATCAGGCCGGTCCAGCAGCACGCGCCGGTCGAAGCGGCCCGGCCGCATCAGCGCGGCATCCAGCACATCAGGTCTATTCGTTGCGGCGATGATGATGATGTTGGTGTCGGTGTCAAAGCCGTCCATCTCGACCAGAATTTGATTCAGAGTCTGTTCACGCTCATCGTGTCCGCCGCCCATACCCGAGCCACGGCTGCGGCCCACGGCGTCGATCTCATCGACAAAGATGATGCAGGGCGAATGACGCCTCGCGTTGTCGAACAGGTCGCGCACCCGGCTGGCACCGACGCCGACAAACATCTCCACAAACTCGCTGCCGCTGATGCTGAAGAACGGCACGCCAGCCTCACCTGAAACAGCCTTGGCCAACAGGGTTTTGCCGGTGCCGGGCTGCCCAATCAATAGCACGCCCTTGGGAATGCGCGCACCCAGCGACATGAACTTTTCGGGCTCGCGCAAAAACTCAACAACTTCAATCAGTTCCTGCTTGGCTTCATCGGCCCCAGCCACATCATTAAATGTGGTCGAGGGACGCTCGCCGGTGAGGCCGCGCACGCGGGCCTTGCTGCGCCCAAAGTTGATGGCGCTGTTGTTGGCTCCCTGGGCTTGCCGCAGAATAAACCAGAAGAACAGCACCACGAAAATCGGGGTCGCAATCAGGCTGACCGTGGCAATGAGATCGCCCCAATCCGTTGGTGCTGCAATTTCGATTGTGGTGGCTATGAGTTGATCGGCAGTCACCCCAAATTCTCTCAATTGCTCATTCAATGTTGCTGAGCGTTCTTTGCGGGTTTGTGCCTCAGTGCCATCTTTATAGAACACCGTCACCGTCTCTTCAACGATCACCAGTTTGTCGACTTTGCCATCAATGACGGCGCTGGCCACCTGAGACAGTTGAACAGTTTCCCGCCGTTCCAGCCGGCTTTGCACGACCAAAATAATGGTCACTGCCAACATTGCCGCTAGAGCCACAATAATTTGCGTTCGCCAACGCTGCCAAAATTCCATCATCACCTATTAGTCGCTCCCAGGCTATTTTTACGCACAACGCAATGGCCAATTTGGCATCGCGAAATTCGAGGAATAGCAAAATATCAGCTTGGATGTGCAGTGATTCTAAGGCGGGATACTTAAAGCAAACTTGTTCCAACCCAGCAATTCCAAATTCAAAAATTTCTCGCTCCTAAAGCGCAAATTTGCTTGCTGTTTGAGCACATTAGCTGCAATTAGATCGATAAAAACCAGTACGCAAAAGGGTCTTTATGTCTGGCGCAGTCTATTATTGCGCTGATTTGACCGAGAAATTTTTGAATTTGGAATTGCTGGTTCCAACCTGTCAATTTAGATATGATTCTAGGCCGTTAGACGACCCTGAAAGACCCTAAACGACGCTATTTCAGTGCGTCCTTTTCAGAATCTCTGGCATTCAGTCTGTATTTAGAAAATTTGACATTTTTGAAATACGAACCTGTTTAATGCCAAGATATTCTTAAGAAATCAAACGGGCATAGGCCGCCATAAACGCGGCCACATCCCCAATCTTCGGACCCAACGCTGACGGCACAATCCGGCAGGCATCGGCCAGAATGCCAATGGCCTCTCGCCGCACCACCTCGCGCGCCGGTTCGAGCCACAAATCACCCAGCGCCACGGCCAGGCTACCCAGCACGATCACCTCGGGGTTCAGCACATCGACCAGCACGGCCAGTCCCTTGCCCAGGTTCACCCCACTCTCGTGCACCACCGCCAGCGCGTCGGCATCGCCAGCCAGCGCCTGCTGAATGAGATCGCGGGTGGTGAACGAGTCGGGCCAGCGGCCGGGTTGCCTCATCCGAGCCAGCTTCACCATGCCACTGCCGCTGGCATAGCCTTCCCACGAGCCGGCCTTGGCATACTCCACCGGCCCATCCTCTGCGATGCGAATGTGGCCGACTTCGCCGGCCGCATCGGTAGTGCCGCGATAAATTTTGCCGTTGAAGATCAGGCCCGCGCCCAGGCCGGTGCCGGCGGTCAGGAAGATCACGTTCTGTGCACCGCGGCCAGCACCAAAGTAGAACTCGGCCAGCGCCCCGGCGTTGCCGTCATGCTCGATGTAACACGGCAACCTATAGCGCTCGGTCAGCACCTCTTTGAGCCGCACGTTCTCCCAATTCGGCAGGTGGTTCGTGCGCAGGATGATGCCTTCCTCGATCTTGAGCGGCCCGCCAATGGACACACTCAGCGCCGAGGGCGTGCGGCCGTTGCGTCTGGCTTCGGCGATCACGGCATCGATCTCGACGCAGATGCGCTCAAACGTAATGGGAAATGGATCCTGGGCGTGGGTGAGAATCTCGCGGCGCTGGTGAATGGGTAATTGCGCGGCATTGGGTTCAAGTATCGCTTCGAGAATCGCCGTCTTTGTGCCGCCGATGTCGAGGCCGATGATCGAGGTCGTTCTGACGATCGAGGTCATGTTGATCGCAATGTTAGGCAGAGGCGCAGCATGCTGCGCCCCTACAACACAAAACAAATCAGGCCGCGAACTGCGGCAGCCACTGTTGCTCGGCGGTGAACAAGTCATTGACCATGCTACGGATTTGCGGCAGGGTCAGCAGCGCGCCGGTCAGCGGATCGAGCGCGATGGCCTGGTGCACGGCATCCTTGTCGCCGGTCATGCCGCCCAACACGGCCAGCTCCTGCACATTGATGTTGGTGCGGTTCACGCCGGCGCATTGCACCGGCAGCGGGCCATGCATGGTGGGTTGAATGCCGTTGCGATCGACCAGACACGCCACTTCCACGCACGCGTTGCTGGGCAGGTTTGGAATCGACAGCGAGCCTTTGGCCCCGGGCATGCCGTCGTTGGGGACGTTGCCATAGATCACGCGCTTCTCGTCGGTCTCCATGCTGTGAATGATCAGCGCGCCGTATTCCTCGCTGCGCTGGAGCGGCCCATTGATGATGCCGTCCAGATAGTCCTGTTGCTCCTGATTCTGGTAACTCTTGGAGATCTGAAAGTAGTCCCAGCGCTTGCCGATGTAGGCCTTGATCGTCTTGGCATTCTTGCGAAACCACGGCGTGTATTCGCTGGCGTGGTGGCTGCTCTCGGTGTGGAAGTAGCCGAAGGTGCGCATCAGTTCGGTGCGAACGCGCTCGAAGTAATAGTGCTCGTCGTTGACGCTGTGATCCATGCCACGTTGAGCCAGCGCCGTCTTCGGCCCTGCGCCCTGTCCTTCGGCGCTCTCAAATGGCGAAGGGTTCTGGGTCAGCATCGTCTCGCGAATTTGCGGGTAAATGTCGTTGCCATCTTTGTCCTGGAACTGGGTGAACCAGGCCTGGTGATTAATCCCGCCGACCTTGAAGGACACATCCTCGCGGTTATAGCCGGCCCGCTTGATGAGCATGGCACTGGTGCCCTGCACGCTGTGGCACAGGCCGACGGTCTTGATGCCCATCGCACTCGTTGCCCAGCAATTAATGGCCATGGGGTTGGCATATTGAATCAGCAGCGCGTCGGGGCATACATCCAGCATGTCTTTGCAAATCCCGCTGAGTGCGCCGATGCTGCGCAGGCCGCGGAACACGCCGCCCGGCCCCAACGTATCACCCACACACTGGTCGAAGCCATATTTGCGCGGGATTTCAACATCGAATTCGTAGGCCTCGACGCCGCCGACCTGGAACGCGACGATGACATAATCGGCATTCTTCAATGCCTTGCGCCGGTTGGTCGTCAGCTCGACCCTGGCCTTCAGCTTATTGTTTTCGACCACGCGCTTCACACGGTCGCCGGTGCGGGCCAGCCGGCCCTCGTGCAAATCGTAAAGCGTCAATTGGGCCGATTGGAGTTCGGGGAAGGAGAGAATGTCCACGGCGAGGCGGAGTGGAAACACGTAGCCGCCGGCGCCCACAATCACAATTTTGGGTGTGCTCATAACACGATTAATGTTAGCTGGGGCAAGCCGTTTAGACAAATAGTAAAAGGAAGGGAGAAGCGTGGAAAGACCTCGCGGGTTTAAGAAACCTGCGAGGTCTATCAGTCCACCTGTGAGATTTTTGAGCGGTTCAATCCACGTCGCACAAGTCAACTGTGTGACGGGATCACAAACGGCGCCTGCTGCGGCTTCGGGTTCAGCGCCAGCTTGATACACAGATCGGCCATGTGCTCGACACACCAGCGGTGGTAGTCGTAGCCGCACGAGTTCACATCCATGTCTGGCGCGGGGTTCATGAAGTCGATGGCATACGGCACGCCGTCGCGAATGGCCCACTCAATGGTGTTCATGTCGTAGCCGAGCGCGCGCACCACCGTCAGCGAATCTTTGACGATGCGCGCGTGCATCTCGTTGGACAGCTCGTGCGGCGAATAGCGGCGCTGATGGATGTCGTAGTTCATCACCTTGATTTCCTCCTGGCCCAGGCACATGCAGCGCAGGTAGCCCTCGAAGTGGATGAACTCTTGTAACACCATGGTGAGCAGGCCGCTGGCATCATAGGCCTCCCACAGCTCGTCCCAGTTGTGCACGATGGCCACGTTCTTCCAGCCACCGCCATGCGCATCTTTCAGTACGACCGGGAAGCCGCCCAGATAATCAATATGCGCCTGCCACGGCACCGGAAATTTCAGATTGCGCAAGCTCTCGGCGTGGCTGATGCCCGGCACATATTCCTTATTCGGCAACACCACCGTCTTCGGGCTGGCCACGCCCAGTTTGGTAATCAAGCTGGCCCCGAAAAATTTGTCGTCGGCCGTCCACATGAACGGATTGTTGATGACGTAGCTGCCATGCAACATGCAGTGTTTCAAATAACTGCGGTAATACGGCACCTCATGCGAAATGCGATCCACCAGCACCGCATACTCCGGTGCCTCCTCCATGCCCGTGCCGCCCAGCACCGCATACTCCGCCACCACCCCTGCATCACGCGCGGCGACTTCCTCAATAAACGCCGGCGGCCAGCTCCACTCCCGCCCCACAATCACACCAATTTTTTTCATAGCGCTCCGATAAGTGATTAGTCGTTAGTGATTAGTTGTTAGTTCGGAAGGCATTGCGAGCTTCTTTCTTTCTGAACTAACCACTAACAACTAATGACTAACAACTCCTCTCCTCAATCATGTCCCCCCACATACCGCTGCATCATGCGTTGCCAGAACGGCCAGTCGTGGCTCCAGCCGTCCCACAGGCGCAGGGCGTTGCCGATGCCTTTGCTCCATAGAATCTCGCTCATGCGCTGGGATTCGGCGACGAGCGAGTCGTCCTTGCCGGTGGCGATGATGATGTCCATCCGGCGCAGCGCATCCAGCCGGCTCGCGTCACTTTCAAATTTCACGAAATCTGCTGGATTATTAAAGTAGACGTTGTCGTCGCTGTAGCCACGCGTGAAGCGTTTGATATCGAACATCCCGCTCATCGCGATCATGCGGTTAAACAAAAACGGATATTTGAAGGCGACGCTGGCGGCATGAAACGCGCCGAAGCTGGCCCCCGCGCTCATCAAAAATGGGTTGCTGTTCTTCTGCTGCGACAGCGGCACCACCTCGTTCACCACATAGTTGAAGTATTGGGTTTGCCGCCAGCCACGATGGCCGGCGTGCGCGCCGTAGTTGTACCAGCTCTCGGCGTCCACGCTATCCACACAATACATTTGCAGCCAGCCGTTGTTCAGATGTTCGCCCAGCGCATGCATCATGCCGCGGTCTTCCCACTCGTAGAACTTGCCGCGCGAGGTGGGAAACACGATCAGCCGCGCGCCGCTGCGGCCGTAGACCAACAATTCCATGTCGCGCCCCAGCGACGGACTCCACCATTTGTGATATTCCCGATGCATCGTGTTTGCCTTGTCTTGTGCTAAGCCGATTTAAAAATTTTGTTCGATGCGATTGTATTCGGCTTATCGGCCAATCGGCGGGTCAAATTGGCAAATTGGGGAAGCGAAAGGCGGGAGTTGCGCAGTAGCTCGTCATTCCCACCTGCGCGGGAATGACAGTTTGGGGCTTGCGTAATCACATAAAACGGCCGATGAATTGGCTCGAAAAACAGTTGCTGTAATACTCGAACAAACGTGCTACTTCATGTTATAGTCATTCGTCTTTGTCCCCCTCATCACACAAAAACTTGTCTGGGAAAAATTATCCGCCGTGTTGTAGAGCGAACTACCAGCGGCGTTTTGTTTGTAGCGACTCAGGCCATGCATGTGGCCAGCTTACGGAGCAATCTTATCTATGTCATCGGACAAAATCATTGTGCGCGGTGCGCGCATGCACAACCTGAAGAACGTCAATGTTGAGATTCCGCGTGACAAACTGGTGGTCATCACCGGCCTCAGTGGCAGCGGCAAAAGCTCACTCGCATTCGACACGATCTTCGCCGAGGGGCAGCGCCGCTATGTCGAGAGCCTCAGCGCCTACGCCCGCCAATTTCTCGGCCAGATGGAGAAGCCCGATGTCGACCAGATCGAAGGGCTGTCGCCGGCCGTGTCCATCGACCAAAAGGGCAGCAGCCACAACCCGCGCTCGACCGTCGGCACCGTCACCGAAATCTACGATTACCTGCGCCTGATGTTCGCGCGCATCGGCGTGCAATATTCGCCCGTCACCGGCCAGCCGTTGGTCTCGCAGAGCGCGGAGCAGATCGTGGACCAGATCGCGGCCATGCCCACCGGCCTGCGCGTGCAAATTCTGGCCCCGCTCATCCAGGACAAGAAGGGCCACCATCAACAAATCTTCGAGGATGTGCGCAAAGAGGGCTTTGTGCGCGTGCGCGTCGACGGCCAGGTGCGCGATGTGAACGAGGACATCGAGCTCGACCGCTACAAGATTCACAACATCGAAGCCGTCATCGACCGGCTGGTAATCCCCGCCGCCCTGCCCGAAACCAAGGCCGAGATTGAGATGCTCCCAACCGAGGATGAGCGCCGGCAATTTGTGACGCGCTTGAACGACAGCGTGGAAACGGCGCTGAAGCTGGGGAATGGGTTTTGCATTGCGATGGTGCAGCAGGCTGACGGAGGACGGAGCGGCGCAGACGCCGCGACGGAGGACGGCTCGGATCCGTCCTCCGTCTCCCGTCCTCCGTCTCCGGAATGGCGCGATGTGCTCTTCTCCGAGAAGAAGGTCGATCCCGCCACCGGCAAGAGCTATCCCGATCTGGAGCCACGGTTGTTCTCGTTCAACTCGCCCGACGGCGCGTGCCCGGAGTGCCAGGGCTTGGGCATGAAGATGGAGTTTGACCCGGCCAAGATTGTGCCCAACACCGATCTCACGATCAGCGAGGGGGCGATTGCGCCGATGGCATCGAGCGACGACGAGGGCTATTACGCGCAACTGCTCAACAGCGTGTGCAAGCACTACTCGGTGCCGATGGACAAGCCGTGGCGCAAGCTGAGCCAGGCCCAGCGCGATGTGCTGATGCTCGGGGCCGGCGAGGAGCGCATTCGCATCCAGTATGTCAATCGCGCCGGCGAGCGCCGCAACTACGACGTGACGTTTGAGGGCGTGATCAAAAGCCTGATGCGCCGGTGGAAGGACAGCAGCAGCGACTACGTGAAGGGCAAGCTCGAAGAATTTATGAGCTACAACGAGTGCCCGACCTGCCACGGCAAGCGCCTGCGCGAAGAAGTGCTCAGCGTGCGGATTGCCAACCGCAACATCATCGAGGTGTGCGAGTACAGCATCGGCGACTCGTTGAAGTGGATCAACAGCCTGACACCGGAGACGGAAGACGGGAGACGGAAGACGACGACTCCCCCGTCCTCCGTCGCGGCGTCTGCGCCGCTCCGTCCTCCGTCTCCCGTCTCTGTTCTGTCCCCCCGCGATCTCAAAATTGCCTCTCAAATCTTAAAAGAGGTGCGCGCTCGGCTCACTTTCCTGGTCGATGTCGGCCTCGATTATCTCAACCTGAGCCGTGCGGCCATGACGCTGAGCGGCGGCGAGAGCCAGCGCATTCGGCTGGCCACACAAGTGGGTTCGCAGTTGATGGGCGTGTTGTATGTGCTGGATGAGCCGTCGATTGGGCTGCACCAGCGCGATCAGGCCCGCCTCATCACCACCCTGCAAAAGATGCGTGATCTGGGTAACACCGTTCTCGTTGTCGAGCACGACGACGACACGATGAAGGCCGCTGACTACATTATTGACATGGGTTTGGGTGCCGGCGAGCACGGTGGCAGCGTGGTGGCGCAGGGCACGCTCAAGGATATTCTCAAACATCCCACCTCACTGACCGGCGCGTATCTCAGTGGCCGCAAGCACATTCCGGTGCCGGAGAAGCGGCGTGCCGGCAACGGCAAAAAGATTACCATCGTCAACGCCAAAGAGAATAACCTCAAGGACGTGACGGTGGACATTCCGCTCGGCAAGCTGGTTGTGGTGACCGGCGTGAGCGGCAGCGGCAAGAGTTCGCTGATCGTTGAAGGCTTATACAAGACGCTGTCGAACAAGCTCAACGGCAGCATGGAGCGGCCGGGCAAGCTCGACGACATCACCGGCCTCGAATCGCTGGACAAGGTCATCAACATCAACCAGCAGCCGATTGGCCGCACGCCGCGCAGCAACCCGGCGACTTACACCGGTGTGTGGGGGCCGTTGCGCGAGCTGTTCGCCACCCTGCCCGACAGCAAAGCCCGCGGCTACAAGAGTGGCCGCTTCTCGTTCAATGTGAAGGGTGGCCGCTGCGAGGCGTGCGAGGGCCAGGGCGTGTTGCAGATTCAGATGCAGTTCATGCCCGATATTTACGTCACCTGCGATGTCTGCCACGGCACGCGCTTTAATCGCGAGACCTTGCAGGTGAAATACAAGGGCAAGAACATTCACGAGATTCTGGAGATGACGATCAGCGAAGGATTGGAGTTCTTCAAGGACATTCCGCCGATCTCGCGCAAGCTGGACACGCTGGCCGAGGTGGGCCTGAGCTATGTCAAGCTCGGCCAGCCGGCCACGACCTTGAGCGGCGGCGAGGCCCAGCGCATCAAGCTCAGCCGCGAGCTAAGCAAACGCGCCACCGGCCGCACGATCTACGTGCTGGACGAGCCCTCGGTGGGCCTGCACGCGGCCGATGTGCACAAGCTCATTCATGTGCTCGATCAACTGGTCAACGATGGCAACACCGTCGTCGTCATCGAGCATCACCTCGACATTATTAAAGTGGCCGACTGGATCATCGACATGGGGCCGGAGGGCGGCGCTGGCGGCGGCGAGGTGGTGGCCGAGGGTACGCCCGAAGACATCGCCAGGGCCAAAGGCTCGCACACCGGCCACTTCCTGCGGCCGGCGCTGGAGCGCGATGCCGCGTTGCAAACGGCGCAGAAGTCGAAGAACGGCAACGGCGTGAGCAAGAATGGCAAAGCGAAGAAGTTTAAAGAGGAAGAGCTGAAGCCGAAGGTGAAGAGCAAGAATTACTTGTAGAGCTGTGGCGTGGCGCGTTTCGGCCGATGGCGACGCAGCCTTGGCGCCGTTCCCTGAGCGGAGCCGAAGGGAACAGGGACTTGCGCACACCAAGCTCGCATCCCTCACCCTTGGTGGCTTCGGCTCCGCTCAGCCACCGGTCAGTGATTGAGCAAGGTCGAACTTGGTTGGCTGATGCCGCGGTCTGTCACATCACGCACAAGGGATTCCGCGGCTCTGAGCGGACGCATCGGCGCAACAGCCTCGCCATTGATGCCAGGCTCGGAATGGCGGTTGACTCGATAACGCGGCAGACCCCGAGGTCTGCCGCTCACCCTCTTAACCAGTTGCGGCACAGTTCGCGGCGCAACACCCATCTCCAAAGACCCCAGCCTGGCCGGCCTGTTGCAAGCCGCGGCCAGCAATGATGTGGCCACGGCCACACGCATCCTCGATGCCGGCATCGACCCCAACGGCATGGAGCGCGCCGGCCCCATCATCGACCGCACGCCGCTGGTGGTGGCTGCGGGCGATCATCACCTCCAGGTGGCGCGGCTGCTGATCGAGCACGGGGCCACCGTGACGCTTCAAGACCGCAACGGCAATTTGCCATTGCTGCGCGCCCTGGCCTGGCCACCCACCATGGACCGTGAGACGCCGGAGGGCAGTGCGCGGTGGAAGGCGCGACTCGAACTGGTGCAACTGTTGCTGGACACAGGGGCCGATGTGAACGCGGCCGATGGATCTCTCGAAAGCCCTTTGCGCAGCGCGGCCTACAGTGGGCCAGTCGAGTTGGCCGAGGACCTCATCAAGCGCGGCGCGCGCATCAACGTGACCGGTGTGCCAACGGAAGACCTCGCCTCAGCCCCCATCTTTGGGGCCATCTGGGGACGACAACCTGCCATCGCCCAACTGTTGCTGGACAAGGGTGCGGATGTGGAGGCGGTGGATGGCTCGATTCGTGAGCTGACACCGTTGCGCGTGGCCGTGGAGCGCGGCGAGTTGGACATCGTGAAGATGTTGATTGCCAAAGGGGCGAAGGTGGATGCGCTGGATGTGCGCGACAACAGCACGGCCCTGCAAGTTGCGGCGGGAGATGGCCGGCGCGATCTCTGCGAGGCTTTGCTGGATGCGGGAGCCGATGTCAATGCCGTCGATTCAGATCACTTTCACGCACTGGTCATCGCGACTGATCCTGATGTGATCGATTTGCTGCTGGCTCACGGCGCAAAAATTCCTGGCCTGCCCGATGATGCCCCAACGCTGGAGCGCATCGACTTTCTGGATGATGCGGGTCAA